>NZ_JALGQY010000008.1:0-122405 GCF_022809915.1 Acinetobacter lwoffii
ATTTACTTTGAAGGTCGATTAGATGATATAATTAAAATCTAGTCAAATTTACTGACACAGAATTTTGAACGCCCTCATTTTGTCCCGTTTCCTCCATAAGCTCAGATAAAGTTTTTTCTCCACTTGACAAAAATACTAGGCGCCAACGGTTACTATCCTTTAAAGTTAGTGATTTAGTCATACGACCTTTACCGTTACCATTGATTAACATATATACGATACTTCCAAGTTCTTTTGGATTAGGGATTTCCCCTATTTCATCTAATACGAGTAGACTATCGTTATGCATAAAAGCCGTTTGTTCTAAAGCATTGCCCGTATTTCTCCACGTGCAATGATATGATTCAGGTTTACCAAAAACTGTGCACGCAACAAACTCAGCGGTGCTTTTACCTTTGCTTGATTTTCCTTTGAAATGCATACCAGTACCGTTTTGATTTAAAGGTTCGAGCAGCTGGCCACTAAAAGCTAGGCTAATGGCTAATATTAAAAAGGGATGATTTACAGCAAGCTTCGATATGTTTTGTTGCCATTCCTGTAATGTCCCCTTAGTTGAATATTTACTAAGAGAAGTATTTTCAGATTGATATACAACGATTTCTTTCTCATCGTTTTGGCCAATTGTTTTGTCCGGGAGAATAAATTGGTTTTTATACCAACCAACTCTATTAACACATACTGCTAATTGTGTTGTTGGGTAATTAGCCAAATAAATAAGAAAAAGTTTTCTTTCATATCCATTTACAGCAATGGTTACCCCTTGGTCTGCCAAAGCTTTTCTTATATCAGAGCCATCTGTTTGAAAGAATTGCATTGACATAGCCCAAGTATGTAGTATTCCTGCATCATCTACCCATTGTAAAAGACGTCCCCAACCATTTGAGCTATCATCCCGAGTTTTTGCTAGAACAATGATTGGACTACAAATAAATAATTTTTGTTCATCTTTCTCATTATCTTTGACAAACCAAATACCATTTTCAGCTATTTCAAAGTAACCATTTGCATGCCGCATTCTTTCATAAGACTTCAGCTTGACTAAAAATTCATTATCTTCCATTTCATTTAACCTCAAGCTTATGTTGACTCACGCGCAAACTCTAAAATTTCTTTTTTATTCCAACGAAGTAGACGACCGTACCTAATCGGGGTAATAGGCCCATTTTCATAAATTGCCCACCTTCTTAGGGTTTGTGGTTTCAAACCTAATAAATATGCTGCTTCATTCGTTGTTAACAGCAATTTATTAGATGCGTTTATGTTGATAGACATTATTTTCAACCTATTTAAGTGCATTCACACATAAAATCAGTTTTTATAGGGTAGATATATATGCAATAAATTGATTTTTTCTTTACCCTATGTGATTATAATATTTATTGATATAGAGATATAAATAATGGGTAGAAAAAAAAGAACTAAGGCAGAATATGCAAGAACAATCGCTTGGTATGATTTCTTAAGTGATGAAGCAAGAAATTCATGGAATTGTCGTTCTGAATATCAATTTTATAAGCAGATCTATCAAGACACTGGATATGATGTAAGTGATAATATATTTAAAAAATATAAGTTTGGCTTATCATCTCCCTCAAAAGCATGGCTGCATTATGCTGAAAGAAAAATACAAACTTCCAAAATAATATTTGAGCATCCTATTTGGAGCTTTTGTGATGGTAGCCTTGATACGCAAAAATCCATTATTGAAAAAATGTATCAACTGCCTTTGGAAACTCGACAATTAATAATTGAAGATGGATTTGGAGTCCCCACTCCCACAACCCATAATTTTTTAACTAAAATCATCTCTTCCCCTTCACTTGACAGTCTTTGTGCAATATACCTTTTATATAGTTGGGGAGAGGTCACGAACAATTGGGAGCTTAGTAATTTTTGTGCAGATTTAATGTTTACTAATTTAGAGAATATTTTAATCAACACTCCCTATCTAAGAAGAGCCCATATTTTTCTATTTGATGAACTATGTACCCGTATGTGTAAGAGAAGTCATCATTTATTGACTATAGAACAGAGAGATGTAATTGATTGGCGTAAACAAAGATCAAAAAAATGGACAGTAGATGTAAGATTAGCTTCGTTCACCGAAGAAATTCTTCTACTTAGTAATTCAAGGCTTGAGAATTTTATTTCTAATGAAAAAATCCCTATCAGTGCTATTGATAGGTTCTATCTGAATATCGGTAAAGTTAAATTTGAAAACAAATATGTTGAAACGAGATTTCAAAGGGAATACAAAAATTGCTTAAATAAATATTTTTCTATGATCATTTGATCTTTATCGTTGATTCTAGTTGCTTACCATATGCTTACTAAAATACAAAAACAAAAAAACCACTTACAATTAGTACATGTAAGTGGTTGTTTTATATGGTGGGCCCAGACAGACTTGAACTGTCGACCAACGGATTATGAGTCCGCTGCTCTAACCAACTGAGCTATAGGCCCTATATGCTGAAAACTTTATTTATCAATAAGTTCAGGCGTCATGAATACTAGCTAAGATTTTTTGGAAAGACAAGTGCTTTTATAACTGCTTGAACATTTAGGCAGCAATCATGGGCGACTTGTCTTAGCCAAAATTTCAGTTACTTAAGACTTCAGTATAGGAGGCCTATAGAAAAATGAGATACATGCTACATCATTTAAGACAAATGAGCCTGTTATCTTGAATTTAATCCGGTCTACTAAGGACAAAACTGATAGATTTAAAGTCTTAGTATATCTATAAGATATCAAAATTCTTTATTGCTCAGGCAGTAATGTTAAAGGAATAGCTTGGAACTAAAGAAGATAGAATGACTAGAATTCAGACTTCATTTCTTCGTCTTTATGTAAATCCTGCTTAATTTCGATCAAAGACCATACAATTATAAGCGCAAAAATCAATAGGGAGACTACGAAGGTTGTCATGTACGTCATACTTTTCAATCTCAGAGTAGAAAGAATAAGAAAATAGAAAATACCTAGATCAGTCTTCTTCTTCGACAAAAGTCTAATAAACAAAGTGTGCTCTGGATAGTCATTTTTTCATCATTTTAAGACTTCTTTTGTATCTAATGATATTTTTAAGATCTTAATATTGTTTTATTTATATATATTAACTCTTAATCTTGCAGCTTAAAAAGATGAATAAATCATAGATTTTTACATTATTCGCTGATTTTATTGGAAAGCCTATTGACTGTATGGGCGAACAAGATGAAATTATGCAGTTCTCTACATACAGCTTTTACTTCTCCGTACTTATGCTAAATAAATTCCTTGGCGAATCTGCATTTAAACTTGCAGGTTGGCAATATCATGTCGAACCCGATGTGCTTGAAGATAAACAGGTCATTATTGGGTTTGAACATACCTCAATGATGGATGCGGTACTGTCAATTGCCCTGTTCCAGATTTATGACCTCAAGGTTCATACCTTGATTAAAAAAGAATTATTTAAAGGACCGTTTAAACCGCTATTGAACGCTGTGGGTGGTATTCCGGTTGACCGCAAGGCCAGTAAAGATATCGTGACCCAGATGGTGGAACATTTTCAGAACAATGAAAAGTTCAATCTGGTGATTGCTCCCGAAGCAACACGGGCTAAACAAGGTGAAGCACGCAAACCAATCCGTACCGGTTTCTGGCATATTGCCAAGGCTGCCAATGTACCAATCGTGTTGTTATACGCCAATTCCAAAACCAAGCAAGGTGGCATTCTTGGCAAGATCTATCCGACAGACCTTGCGCATGACCTGGCTTTGATCAAGCAACTATATAAAGACAAGGTTGGCCTAGATATCGTTATTCCAGAATAAGCTTTTTAAAAGAAAAGCACGGACATAATCAGCGATTTTGCTTTTTATGTCCAAGTCATCTGTCTATATCAATGTATAAATAGAATTATAAATCTCCCTATCCTCTTTCTATTTTTCCTCGATATTGCACTTTTTTTGTTTTTATCCTGAAATCTCAAATCCAGGCACTTTTTTTTAAAAAAACGCTTATGGTAGAATTTCGGCATTCTGATAGGCATACAGCCAATCTACAAGGAGCATAGTTCGCATGGCGGGTCATTCCAAGTGGGCCAATATTAAACATCGCAAAGCAAAACAAGATGCGAGTCGTGGTAAAGTTTTTACCAAATACATTCGTGAATTAACCACTGCTGCAAAGCTTGGTGGTCCAGATACTGCAAGCAACCCTCGTCTACGTGCTGTGGTTGAAAAAGCATTATCAGTGAATATGACACGTGACGTGATCAACCGTGCCATTCAACGTGGTGCTGGTGGCGAAGATAACGACGACCTGAAAGAAGTGACCTACGAAGGTTATGGTGTAGGTGGTGTTGCGGTTATTGTTGAAACCATGACTGACAACTTGAACCGTACTGTGCCTGACGTACGTCATTGCTTCTCTAAAACTGATGGTAACCTAGGCACTAACGGTTCGGTGGCATTCCTGTTCACGAAACGTGGCGAGATTACTTTTGAAGATGTTTCTTTGGAAGATCAAATCATGGAAGTGGCATTAGAAGCAGGTGCGGAAGACATCGAAGTCACTGAAGATGAAATCCTGGTGATTACTACACCTGAAGCTTTCGGTGATGTTCAAGATGCTTTAACTGCTGCAGGTTTAAAATCTGACAATGCTGAAGTGGTGATGAGTCCTTCAACCAAAGCAGAAATCACCGACATCGATCAAGCGAAAAAAATCATGAAAATGATTGATATGCTTGAAGATCTGGATGATGTACAAAACGTTTATACCAACGTTGAATTCTCAGACGCAGTTTTAGCAGAACTTGATGCTTAAATATGTCTGATTCAAAAAACGCACCTTAGGGTGCGTTTTTTTATGGCTGTCCACCAACCTAGCTTTGATTAAACTTTATTGAGTAATCCGCTACAGTTAAAGACATTATATTCTTTAATCACAAAGCTGGAATGCAGTGCCACCACATGCTCAATTTTTCCAATCCGCTTAAGCAGGATTTCACTATAATTTTCCATATCTCTTGCCACGACTTCAACAATAAAGTCTGCCGACTGACCGGTGACCAAAAAGGCATTAATTACTTCGGGAATACTTTCCAGTTCTTCCAGAAATTTGGCAAAAGTATCGCTATCATGTTTGCTTAAGGATACCTGCAACAGCACATGCAGACTGAAACCTAATTTTTGGTAATTGATTTCACGTTTTAAGCCACTGATAATATTATGATCGATTAAGTGTTTGATCCTACGATGCACCGAACTGACAGATAAATTCACCCGCTCGGACAGTTCATTCAGATTGACATCTTCATGGGTCAATATTTCTAGAATATGTTTATCGAAACGATCCAGTTCCATTTTTATACTCTTATATCAATAATCAATAGATGCAGAAAATTTTGCGCCATCTCTGTTATACAATATTTATTTATTTTTCACAAAATTTTCATATTCTGAAATTTTTTTCCAAATGGGATTTCATTTTATAAATACGGTTTTCAGGATGATTTAAATGACCGTTAATCGCATTAATTAAAAATATGACCAATGGTATTTTAAGTTAAATCTTTATTTTTAAATTATTTAAATTGGCTAAACATAGCAACAGATAGGCTATTCCTCTCAGCTCCTACACGACTTAACCGTCCATCTTTTACAAGTGTATAGAAATAGATTAAAACAAAGGCGCTTTAAAAACAAAAATAGCGCATTTCAAAAATATTACACAAGGAACGGTCATGGCTTCTAAACTTTTAAGCTTGATAAAAACAAAAGTGAGTCCTGTTTTAACCGTCGAAACCCAAACGAAGAGCTTATTGGGCGGCTTATTCGGTGGAACGACATCAGGTACCCTCACCAATCTTATTGGCAATCTCACCGGATCCAATACTCAACCTTCAGTCAGCTCATTATTAAATAATCTCCTTTCTGGAAGCAGCCTGAGTACGACAAATCTCAGCAATTTATTAACTCAATTTTCTGGTTCGAATGCCTCAAGTTTAAATATTCAAAGCCTGATCAGTAGCTTAACCCAATCCAATGGCGGTAGCTTTAATATTACCCAGGTCACCAACTTATTAAAGAGCTTAATGGGGAGCAATAGCAGCAGCCTAGATCTTGAGGCTATTTCTAAACTGGTGGGCGGCTTATTGGGCGGCAGTACGGGCAATATTGATATTGGTAAAATTTCTCAACTGGTCGGTGGCCTGATCGGCGGTTCAAGTAATATTGATATCGGTGCCATCGCAGGTCTGGTCGGCAACCTAATTGGTAGCAATGGCGAGATTGATATCGCACAAATTGCCGAGTTGGTCGGTGGCCTGATCGGCGGTTCTGGCGGTTTAGGCGGCGTAGATATTGGTGCCATTGCGGGTCTGGTCAGCAACCTCATCGGTGGCAATGGTGAAATTGATATCGCACAAATTGCTCAGTTCGTTGGTGGCCTGATCGGTGGTTCTGGCGGATTGGGCGGTGTAGATATCGGTGCGATCGCGGATCTGGTTGGCAACCTGATTGGTGGCAATGGCGAGATTGATCTCGCACAAATTGCTGAATTGGTCGGTGGTCTGATCGGCGGTTCTGGCGGATTAGGTGGCGTAGACATTGGTGCCATCGCAGGCCTGGTCAGCAACCTAATTGGCGGCAATGGTGAGATTGATATTGCACAAATTGCTCAGTTCGTTGGTGGCCTGATCGGTGGTTCTGGCGGATTGGGCGGTGTAGATATCGGTGCGATCGCGGATCTGGTTGGCAACCTGATTGGTGGCAATGGCGAGATTGATCTCGCACAAATTGCTGAATTGGTCGGTGGTCTGATCGGCGGTTCTGGCGGATTAGGTGGCGTAGACATTGGTGCCATCGCAGGCCTGGTCAGCAACCTAATTGGCGGCAATGGTGAGATTGATATTGCACAAATTGCTCAGTTCGTTGGTGGCCTGATCGGTGGTTCTGGCGGATTGGGCGGTGTAGATATCGGTGCGATCGCGGATCTGGTTGGCAACCTGATTGGTGGCAATGGCGAGATTGATCTCGCACAAATTGCTGAATTGGTCGGTGGTCTGATCGGCGGTTCTGGCAGTTTAGGTGATATAGATATTGGAGCAATTGCAGGCTTGGTGGGTGGTTTAATCGGTGGCAATGCAGGCAGTGATTTTGATCTTGGTGCTATTACCAATTTAATTAGCGGCTTTGTAGGCGGAAATGCAACGGGTGGTTTTGATGTCGGTGGCTTCACTGACTTACTGAGCGGTCTGATTGCGAATGGTTCAAATGGCATAGACTTGGGTGGGTTATTAGGCAATCTCAATCTCGGTAGCGATCTGGATCTGGGTGGTATGATCGAAGGTATTTCCTCTGCTTCAAACGGCTTTGACCTAGGCAGTATTGCCGAAGGTGTTGGTCAGCTGGTTGGTAGTGGCTTTTCGATTGAATTGCCTGACCTCGGTGATCTTGTCCAAGGTGTGGGTACGACTGATTCCAATATTCATCTGTCTGCTATCCTGCCGGGCATTAAAGATACAATTCAGAATATCGGCAGTGGCGGTTCTTCATCCGGATTTGATTTTGGTTCACTCCTCAATAATTTTACTAAACATATTGATATCGACCAGCCTAATCCTTGGGGTTAATCATAATCTCATCAAAAAAACGCGCTTCATGCGCGTTTTTTAATTCTGAGAGTAGCATTTAAACTTATACACCACGCCAGTCTACCCGCGCATTACGTTCGGTTCGGTAAATACGGCAAATATATTCACCCAGTGGTAGCTCATTCAAATACTGCTGATAGTCGCGATATTCTTCGGACAAGGTTTCAAAATTTTCTTTTTCCCACGGCGTACCTGGAATCGCCAGAAGCGGTGCCAACATGGAACAGACTGCAATATCCGCCAGACCTAAACGATTTCCGACAAAATAATGCCCACCTTGGCTGACCAGCATCTGATTGAGCTGCTGTACAGCAACATCGATGTGTTGTTTAGATTCCGCCACGGTTTCCTCATTCAATGCATACCCCTTGGCCACCATCGCTTTCAATAAAGGTTTAGAAAATTTTTCAAACTGGCGCAGATAGCCCTGCTCACCAATTAAAATATCCAGAGATTCATGATCAGAAGTCAGTGCTTGAGAGAGCATCCAGCGACGGACATGACGACCCAATTCCAAAGTAATTTCATTAATTTCTAAAGCTTTATTTCGAAAATATCCTTCCGCGTGCAGTAAACGATGTTCTGGATAAGTATCATCCAGATACAGAGCAATCTGGGTGGAATCTGCGATCCATCGATCCTGATCACGCAAAATAGGCAGACGATTCTGACCTGTTTTCAGGCGGGCAAAAGCGCGGTGTACCCCGGGTATCAGATTGTGAGCAACATAGTACAGCTCTTTATGGTCCAGCATCCAACGTGCTTTTTCGCAAAAGTGAGATAAAGGAAACTGGTATAAAGTTCGCATGTATGCTCCATGTTTATCGTTATTGGATCAGGGCGTGTAGGCCGCCGTTTTATTCAGATACTTTAGTCACTCACTTTTAGAAAAACAATGTGATTTTTATTCAAAAGTAAAATACTGGCTGATTATTCCTCTATGGTTGGTGGACTCACGATACATCCCGGAAAGCTCAGCGAGTCATTTTAGGTCGTCAGAAGCATTTGATTGCAATAAACCACAAGCGCATGACCTGACTTTAGCTGTGCTTTCATGTAAAATCGGGAGCAATTTTTATATAACGCTTTTGTGAGTTATTTCATGGGTTTTAATTGCGGTATTGTCGGCTTGCCGAACGTTGGTAAATCTACACTTTTCAATGCCTTAACCAAAGCTGCTATTGCTGCAGAAAACTTCCCTTTCTGTACGATCGAACCAAACACCGGGATTGTACCTGTTCCTGATCCACGTTTAGACAAATTGACTGCAATTGTTAAACCGCAACGTGTTATTCCGACTTCTATGGAATTTGTAGACATCGCAGGTCTGGTAGCGGGTGCTTCTAAGGGCGAAGGCTTGGGTAACCAGTTCTTGGCCAACATTCGTGAAACTGATGCAATTGCTCACGTTGTGCGTTGTTTTGAAGATGAAAACGTCATTCATGTGAATGGTCGTATTGATCCACTGGATGACATCGCTACGATTAATACCGAACTTGCGCTCGCAGACTTAGATGCTGTAGCCAAAGCAATTACGCGTTTGACTAAATCTGCTAAAGGTGGTGACAAAGAAGCGCTAGCCACTAAAGCTGTATTGGAAAAAATCCAGCCTTTACTGGATGAAGGTAAACCGGCTCGCGCAGCGGACCTAGATGATGACGAACGCAAGCTGGTACGTGGCTTTGGTTTAATGACGCTTAAACCAACGATGTATATTGCCAACGTTGCTGAAGACGGTTTTGAGAACAACCCGCATTTAGATGCAGTCAGAAAATTAGCCGCTGAAGAAAATGCGATTGTGGTTCCACTTTGCAACCAGATTGAAGCTGAAATTTCATTGCTTGAAGATGAAGACCGTGCTGAATTCCTTGAAGCAATGGGCATGGAAGAACCGGGTTTAAACGTTGTAATTCGTGCAGGTTATTCACTGCTTGGCCTACAAACTTACTTCACCGCGGGCGTACAAGAAGTTCGTGCCTGGACCGTAAAAGTTGGCGCAACTGCACCACAGGCAGCGGGCGTGATTCATACCGACTTTGAAAAAGGCTTTATCCGTGCAGAATGTATCGCTTATGATGATTTCGTGCAGTACAACGGCGAAGCCGGTGCGAAAGAAGCAGGCAAATGGCGTCTAGAAGGTAAAACTTACATCGTTCAGGATGGCGATGTTTTACACTTCCGTTTTAACGTTTAAGTCATTGCTGTTAAAAAAAGCCCCTTCTTGGGGCTTTTTTATTGCTTATAAAAAGAGGATTCATACGTATAACAGGCTTCCTGGAAGCGCATAAGATCAACACATATTAACAATAATGATAACTATTCTCATATATGAATATTAAATTAGAGTGTATCTTAAATCTAATGAAAAATAACCTAACTCCATTCTCCCCAAGGAATCCTGCCAATGAGTTACACCTTGCCTGTACTGCCTTATGCTTATGATGCGCTAGAGCCTCATATCGATAGCAAGACTATGGAAATTCATCATAGCAAGCATCATCAAACCTATATCAATAATATCAATGCAGGAATCGCGGGTACAGAGTGGGAAGATTTATCAGTCGAAGCATTAATTAGCAAATTCAATGAAGTGCCCGAGCAACTCAAACAGAACGTGATCAACAATGCCGGTGGACATGCCAATCATTCCCTGTTCTGGACAGTGATGAGTCCAGACGGCGGTGGTCATCCCGAAGCTGAAATTGCCAAAGCGATCGAACATGAATTAGGAGGATTCGAGGCATTTAAAGAAGCGTTTACCCAAGCAGCGCTTAGCCGTTTTGGTAGTGGTTGGGCCTGGTTAAGTATGGCGCCAGATCAAACGCTTATTGTAGAAAGTAGCGCCAATCAGGATTCTCCGCTGATACATCGCAATATTCCCCTTTTAGGTCTGGATGTCTGGGAACATGCCTATTATTTACAGTATCAAAACCGTCGTCCGGAATATATCTCAGCTTTTTTCAATGTCGTGAACTGGAAAGAAGTAAATCGTCGTTATCTGGAAGCGTTAAACGCACTTTAAATCTTTGAGGAGATCTGCCATGTCTACACGTATGCTGATTCAACGCATGATTGGCAGCACACTCCTGATCTGCGGTGTAATGGTACTTTTATTAGAACATATGTGGATGCCCTATTTTTAAAGCTTATTTTGCTAAAAAAGCCAGTCATTCAGACTGGCTTTTTATAAGTACATTTAAATGGGCAAAGGTTTATTGCATATTGGCAATTGCAGTACCTTTTTGCTTAGGATCGGTATTTCCGAGTGCAGGATGGGCAATGGCATTCTGACATTGCAGTTTATCCCGCTCATAATCCGCCTGTTTTTGTTGCAGGCTGTTGCCATTTTCCATGGTCGTCCGCGCCCAGATTTCCAGACTGGTCAAAGCTTTACGACACAGAGCATATTTGCCTTCGGTCACCGAATCGGTCATTTTGACATTAATACGCCAGTCTGTACTCAATTTACGTGCTGGTTGACGTACCTGTGTTTCCAGCTGATCCACTTCTTTATTATAGACCAGTGGATCCACTTCATTGATCAGTTGCCATGCGGCATTGGCATAAGTCGTCGCATCATTAGTCAATTTAGGTGCCGGTTTAATTTCTGGCTTATCAGTCGATTGACTGTCATTCCCACACGCTTGTAACAATATTGCCGTGCTTATTAAAGCAGCAGTCAGCATCGCACGTGTCTTGAACATCCACATATCAGGCTCGCCAATTTAAACATTTCGGCACTATGCTATTAAATTCACGTAGAATACACAATCTTCATTTGACCCATCGTTCAACTCTCCTTCAAGGTGTGTCGTGTCTGAACCGAATCAACTCGCTACGCAACCTGCTGGCTTCTGGCAAGGTGCAAAAGATAGCCAAGCGATTATCTTCACTTATTTACCAGTGTCGTTTGCTTTTGGTGTTTCAGCCACTCAGTTTGGCTTTACCGCCTGGGAAGCACTGTTCCTGTCCTGCTCGATGTATGCAGGTGCCAGCCAGTTCCTGGTGGTTGCTCTCTTAGGTAGTGGAACATCTATCTGGATGACGGCATTAACCGTGATTGCCTTAGACATTCGTCATCTGCTTTATGGCCCTGCGTTACAAAATCTGATTCAAGACCGGCTGAATTTAAAGAAAACGGCAATCTGGTCTTGGGGTTTGACCGATGAAGTTTTTGCCTCCGGCATGATCAAGCTCTCGCAACGGCGACAGGAATGGTCAGAATCCTGGATGCTCGGTTTAAGCCTGTTTAGCTGGATGTCCTGGGCACTCGGATCTTTCCTCGGTGGCTTATTTGCCGATCAGGTCAGTAACTTGCCACAGTTCTTGCAGGCAGCACTGGATTTCTTGTTACCTGCGCTGTTCCTGAGTTTCTTGTTGGCAGCTTTTGAGAAAAAACATACTTTTGTTGTAGCTGTCACGATTCTGGTTTCTGCTGTGGCCTGTTATTTTATCGACCTGTCCGCCGCGATCTTTATCGGTATCAGTTCCGGTATTTTTGCCGGCCTATTCAAACACTATATTTTGAAGCAGCCAGATCCTGAGCACACAGGAGATCAAACATGAATCTAGAGATTATTCTGGTCGGGATTTTAGTCGGAATCGCCAATTTTGCCTCACGCTTTGGTCCTTTTTTTGTCATTCAGAAATTTCAGCAAGGTTCGCAAAAACGCGGAGCGTTGTGGCTTAAAATTGCCTTGGGTTCAATCGGTATTGCTGCGATCAGCTCTATGCTGGTGGTTGCTACCCTGCCACCTTTATTAGAAACGCCGAATAAAAGTTTTGCGATGCTGGTTGGCTTTATTGTGCTCACGGTTTTGTACTTTAAGTTTAAACGTATCGTGATGGCGACCCTAACTGCAGCACTAACCTATGGGTTGGTTTACACCTATGTTGCAGTACCCTTTTAAGCTTTAACTAGTTGATCAATTGAAACAAAGACTTATGCTAAACTTAACGTATAAGTCTTTTTTTATATAACAATGAAAACCAGGAAAGATAGCCATGTTTGCAGCGAAACTGGCAATTGAAGGAAAAATCTTTATTCATCATCAGCGCGATGAAATGTTAACCGTGTTTCATCGATATGAATTACCGGGACAGTATTTTGAATGTTTTATCAATGCTCAGAATTTTACCGGACATTTTGTTAAAGTACATGTGCAGCCGGCGGATCAAGTCCGTGTGGTTTATATTGAAAAGAATGGCACTCATCAAATTATTGCCATGCTTAATTAGAGTCAACACGTGCTGCATCTTCATCCTTTGACATTGATCTTAGGTAAGTGGAGCTTCATACATAGTATCCTGCCGAATGCTCTAAAAATTTTTGCTAGTTTATTTGCGCTCCTTATTATTCTTTTTTCAGCTACCACCTTTTCAGCAGATCAGTTCCAGCTCGCCGCCGTCTTGCGAGACAGCATTCAATTCACAGTTTTTGGGCTACTGTTATTTTTGCTGTGCTTGGTACTGCCTTTTGTATTGCCCTATGCGTATTTCCTGCATGTTCGTACATTACGTCTGTTAAAGATGCTAAATATCAATACTGAACAAGTTGCACAAATAGAAAAGCTCAAGTCTCAAAGCGGGATTTATCTTCTGCAAACGCAGTCTGACAGCGATGTGAAAATGACAGCGCCTCCTTATTAAAATCTAGAAAAACTTTATAAATAAAACTGTTGGTCAATATCACAATTTTGTATGAATCTTGGCTTAACTGTCGGCTCAGTTCTGCTATGCTAAAAGTCCATAAAATCAAGCATGGATGATCCACATGAGCGTGACTATTGGTACTCCCCTTCAATCTTCTGCCTATAAAGTTCTATTATTGGGTTCTGGTGAACTGGGCAAGGAAGTGGTGATTTCACTACAACGCCTTGGAGTCGAAGTTCATGCTGCTGACCGTTATGATCATGCCCCTGCCATGCAGGTTGCGCATTATTCCTATACCTTGAATATGGCAGATGCTGTAGAACTCAAACAACTCATCAATCAAATCCAGCCACATTTAATTGTTCCTGAAATTGAAGCGATTGCGACCGAAGTTCTGCTTGAAATAGAAGCCCAGAACATTGCTACAGTCATTCCTTCTGCTAAAGCCGTCAATCTGACCATGAACCGTGAAGGTATTCGTCGTCTGGCTGCGGAAGAACTCGGTCTGCCAACTTCAGCTTACCGTTTTGCCGACAGTTTAGAATCCTTCCGCGCGGCCTGTGACGATGTCGGCTATCCAAACTTTGTGAAACCGGTGATGTCATCTTCAGGCAAAGGTCAGTCTCGTGTTACCCGTTTTGATGAAGTCGATGCTGCCTGGGAATATGCGCAAACCGGTGGCCGGGTCAATCAGGGTACTGTGATTGTAGAATCACAAATTGACTTTGATTTTGAAATTACCTTATTGACTGTTCGTGCAAAAAATCCAGAAACCGGCGAAATCGAAACGTCTTATTGCGACCCGATCGGACATCGTCAGGACTCAGGTGATTATGTGGAAAGCTGGCAGCCTCAACCGATGACTCCAGCCGCGCTGGAAGAATCCAAGCGCATTGCCAACAAGGTCACTACAGCACTTGGTGGCTGCGGAATCTTTGGAGTGGAACTCTTTGTAAAAGGCGACAAAGTATGGTTTAGTGAGGTTTCCCCACGTCCACACGATACTGGACTGGTGACTTTAGCCTCCCAATTTCAAAGTGAATTTGAGCTGCATGCACGTGCTATTTTAGGCTTGCCGGTGAATACTGCACGACATAGTGTGGCTGCCAGTGCGGTAATTTATGCTGGAGTAGATGGCCGTAATCTTTCATTTTCTGGCCTGAATCTTGCTTTAGCAGACGGCAATACCGATTTGCGCCTGTTTGGCAAACCAGAAGGTTTTAAACGTCGTCGTATGGGCGTTGCCACGGCACGTGCAGAAACTATTGAACAGGCACGTGAACTGGCCCTCCAGGTCGCCAACCAAGTTAGCGTCAACCAAAACTAAGCTGAAATACCAACGGACGACTGTACATGATCAACACCCATCCACTGCTGAATTACGCTAAAAGCAACCATGACATTAAAGCCATCAATCAATGGCGCAGTGATGTCGAAAATCAGCTTCAGGAAAGTTTTGAAAATGGCCAGTCGATTCGGGATATTATTCTGGCGCGTTCCAACCTGATTGATGAAGCATTGCAGTTTCTCTGGCAGCATGCCGAACTGGATCAAACTGATTTGGCCCTGTTTGCAGTCGGAGGCTATGGCCGTCGTGAAATGCTGCCTTATTCTGATGTCGACATCATGATCTTGTCAGAAGACGAGATTAACCCGGAACAGGAACAACTGATTTCTACATTCATTTCATCGCTTTGGGACGTGGGGAATTTCAAACCCGGTATCAGTGTCCGCACCATCAATGAATGTGTCAATCAGGCCAGCAGTGATCTGACCGTCGCCACCACCCTGATCGAAGCCCGCCTGATTATTGGCAATGAAAACCTGTGCAAATGGCCACGTCGTATCGTGTCACGTACCTGGACTGACAAAACTTTTTTTGATGCCAAGATGGATGAGCAGCATAAACGCTATGCTCAGCACAACAATACCGAAAGCAATCTGGAACCGGATATTAAAAATGCGCCGGGTGGCATCCGTGATATCAACCAGATTGGCTGGATTGCCAAACGGCATTTCCGCGTCAATCGCATTTATGATCTGGTACATCTCGGTTTTATTTCAGAATTTGAACTCGGTGTGCTTGAGGAAGCCGAAAGTTTCCTCTGGGAAATCCGTCATCACCTGCACCGCCTGACCAAGCGCGATGAAAACCGCTTATTGTTCGATTATCAGCGTGATATTGCTGCCAAATTTGGCTATGTACGTGAAGAGGCGCATCATCCGAACTATCCAATTGAACAGTTCATGAAGCGCTATTATCGCAGTGCACAGCAAGTGTCTACGCTGAACGAAATGCTGCTGGCCTATTTTAATGAATCGGTCATTACGCCACGTTTACCGCAATATGAACGCCAGATCGAAGAAATCAACCAGAACTTTAAACTGGTCGATGGCAAACTGGCTGTGCAGCATCACAAGATTTTCTCGGAAAATCCAAACGCAATTCTGGAAATTTTCTATTTACTAGCCAATCGTCCTGAAATCGAAGGCATTCGTGCACGCACCTTACGCCTGCTGACCTTGGCGGGAAAACGCATTGATCAGGATTTCCGTGATAATCCGGTGCATCAGGCACTGTTTATGGCGATTATCCGTTCACCACATCGACTCTACGATACTATGGTCGCGATGAAGCGTTATGGCGTGCTCGGAAACTATATTCCTGCATTTGGACAAATTCTGGGACTGATGCAATATGACCTGTTCCATATTTATACGGTCGATGCGCATACCTTATTGCTGCTACGTAATTTAAACCGCTTTAAAGAACCTGAATTTGCCAAGGAATTCCCGGTAGTCAGTTCAGTATTCCAGCGTTTGACCCGTCGTGACATCGTCTATCTGGCGGCAATTTTCCATGATATTGCTAAAGGTCGTGGCGGTGATCACAGTGAACTCGGCGCTAGCGATGCGATTAAATTCTGCCGGAGCCACGGTTTTACTGAACGCGAAAGCAATCTGGTGGCCTGGCTGATCCAGAATCATCTAGTGATGTCTGTCACCGCCCAGAAAAAAGATATCTCCGATCCGGATGTGGTCAAAGAATTCGCCGAAAAAATGGGTGATATGGAACATCTGGATTATTTATACACTCTGACAGTTGCCGATATTAACGCCACCAATCCGAAGCTATGGAATACCTGGCGCGCCTCGCTGATGCGTCAGCTGTACACTCAGGCGCGCGATGTAATCCGTTCTGGTCTGGGCCGTCCGGTTGATTATCAAATGCTGATTGAAGATACTAAATTTGCAGCCAGTGAACTTCTGGTTCAGGACTTCTCACTGGATGAGGTAGAAAAAGTCTGGCAGGAACTTGGTGATGACTATTTCCTCAAAGAAACAGCAGATGAAATTGCCTGGCATACCCGTGCCATTTTACAACACGGCGATAATCCTGCCCCACTGGTGCTGATGCGGGCGCACCGTAAATATGCGCAGGATGCGGTACAGATCTTTATTTATACGCAGGATCAACCCAACCTGTTTGCCACCACCGTGGCTATTCTGGATCGTATGAATCTGGATGTACAAGACGCACGGATTATTACAGCGACTAAAGCCTTCAGTCTGGATACCTATGTGGTACTCGACCGTTTCGGTACCTTATTGACCGATCCGGAACGCGAAGCCACAGTGATTGAAGCCCTGAAAGATGCCTTGAGTCATTCAGATGAATATCCGGGTTTGATGCAGCGCCGGATCCCACGTCAATTACGTCATTTCGATATTGAAAATACAGTCGACATCAGTATCAATCCTGCCTTGAATCAAAATATGGTTGAAATTTCCACTCTCGATCACCCTGGCTTACTTGCCAAAATCGGTGGTTTATTTATGATGCAAGGCCTGGATATCCACTCTGCCAAAATTGCCACACTTGGCGAACGTGCCGAAGATATATTCTTTGTTACCAAAAAAGATGGCAACCCTATGACACCTGAAGAATCTGCTGAATTTGCAGCTGCACTTAAAACTGCACTGGATGAAGCCTCTCATCAGGTTTGTAGTCAACACTCACATTAAAACGCGGTTACTTATTCATGAACTCTAGCTTGTCTCTACTGCACCCTTATCCGTTTGAAAAGTTAAATCAGCTTTTTGCGGATATCCAGCCTGCAAATATGCCCTTAATTCCCCTGTCGATTGGTGAACCAAAGCATCCTGCACCGGAGTTTGTGAAACAAGCGATTATTGATAACTTTAAACATTTATCGACCTATCCAAACAGTAAAGGCCTGCCTGAGCTACGCGAAAGTATTGCCCAATGGCTGACACGCCGTTTTAAGCTCAATAGCATTAGTACAGACAGCAATATCCTGCCTGTTTCCGGTACGCGTGAAGCGATTTTCTCGTTTGTACAGGCTTTGGTGAATCGGGAAGAGGCACCTTATGTGGTCATGCCGAATCCGTTTTATCAGATTTATGAAGGTGCAACACTGCTCGCAGGTGCAAAACCATATTTCATCAACTGTACTGAAGAAAATAACTACCTTGGTGATTTTGATGCTGTTCCGGCAGAAGTCTGGGAAAAAACGGCACTGTTATTTGTCTGTACTCCGGGCAATCCAACCGGTGCAGTGCTGTCTAAAGAACAGTTTAAAAAACTGATTGCCCTGTCGGATCAATATAACTTTGTGATTGCTTCAGACGAATGCTATTCGGAGCTGTGGTTTGATCAGGCACCTGTAGGTTTACTGGAAGTTTGTGCTGAAATCGGCCGGGATGACTATAAAAACTGCGTGGTGTTCCATTCACTGTCTAAACGCTCTAACCTTCCGGGTATGCGTTCAGGTTTTGTTGCCGGTGATGCCAGCCTGTTAAAACCTTATTTGCAATATCGTACTTACCACGGCGCAGCGATGCCGGTACAACATCAACTGGCTTCAATCGCTGCCTGGGATGATGAAGCGCATGTGGAAGAAAACCGGGTGCAATACCGTGCCAAGTTTGATTTATTTCAACAGGAACTCGGACATTTATTGCCACTCAAAAAACCGGATGCAGGTTTCTATTACTGGTTAAAAGTTGACAATGATGAAGCCTTTGCCAAACATTTGATGGAAGAAGCACATATTAAAGTACTTCCGGGTCGTTATTTATCCCGCGATACTGAACAGGGTAATCCGGGTGAAAATCATGTACGTCTAGCACTCGTAGCCGATCTGGCGCAATGTGAAGAAGTCATTCAACGCCTGAAAGCTATTCTCTAAGTTTTAATCATGACTAAAAAACCCACTGAATTAAAGTGGGTTTTTTAATTAACACTAGATGAATTCTGTTTTTATCTCATACTGAGAATATGACACTAATGATTACAATACTTTGGCAATTTCATCTTCAAGATCTTCAGGCTTGGTGGTTGGAGCAAAACGGTTCAATACCTTGCCATCACGGCCAATCAGAAACTTGGTAAAATTCCATTTAATTCCATTACCCAAAATACCTTTGGAATTATTGGTTAAATATCGAAAAATGGCGTGCGCTTCAGGGCCTTTGACGTCCACCTTGGAAAACATCGGGAAAGATACCCCGTAATTCTTCTGGCAAAATTCACCAATCTGTTCATTGGAACCCGGATCTTGACCACCAAACTGATTGCATGGAAATCCCAAAATTTCCAGACCTTGATCTTTATATTTTTCGTAAAGTTTTTCTAATCCTGAAAATTGTGGGGTAAAACCACACTTACTCGCTGTATTGACGATCAAAAGTACCTTGCCTTCATAATCTGCAAGTGGCTTGCTTTTGCCATCTAACAATTCAGCTTCGAACTGATAAATGTTAGTCATGGATAGGTTTCCTCATCATTTTTTTCTTGTGTTTCTAAGTCTAAAGAAGCCGAGTTGACACAATAACGTAAACCCGTCGGTTCTGGACCATCTGGGAAAACATGCCCTAAATGTGCGTCACAATGATGACAAACAATCTCAGTTCTGACCATTCCGTGTGAAGTATCAGGTAATTCTTCTACCACCGAACTGCTGACGGGACGGTAGAAACTTGGCCAGCCACAGCCGCTGTCATACTTGGTCTCAGACGAGAACAGTGGCGTGCCGCAGCAACGGCATACATAGGTGCCATCTTGCTTGGTATTCCAGTATTTTCCAGTAAATGCCGGCTCGGTTCCCTTCTCGCGCGTAATGCGAAACTCCTCAGGTGATAACTCTCTTTGCCATTCCCGGTCTGATTTATTGAGTTTTCCCATGATCACATACCTTTTTATCTTGCTATTTAAAATAGGATAATCCTATATTTACGTGATTCATTTTAAAAATTCTAGTCTTTATTCAACATTTTACAAAAGACATATAATGCCCAAAAAAGCAAAAAGAAAGCAAATATAAAAATAAAAGTAAGCAATTTTTACATTAAATGTTTTTTAGTGAGCAAATTTAATGGTATTCTTAGCTCTAAATTTGCTCAGGATTAAAAAATGTCGCAAAAAAAGAGCGTAATTTTTAAAAATCTGTTGCCTGTGATCAAACAATATCAGCAGCTTGGATTTACGCATGAAAAAATTGTTGCACTACTTCGAGATGAACATGATCTCGATCTAGTCACAACTGAGACATTTAAAAGTTATTTATATCGTTATGCAAAAGTGACCTCCACTCCATCCGAGAACATCAAAATGCCGAACACTTTCCAATCCCCTCGCGAAATCAAGAAATCATCCAAGCTTGATCATGTTTGCTACGACATTCGCGGACCTGTGTTACGAGCGGCCATCGAGATGGAAGAAGCTGGTCACAAAATTATTAAATTAAATATTGGTAACCCTGCCCCATTCGGTTTTGAAGCACCACAAGAAATTATCAACGATGTGGCTTTAAACCTGCCGAATGCGATTGGCTACACGGATTCCAAAGGGATTTTCCCGGCGCGTAAGGCGATCTGTCAGTATTATCAGCAAAAAGGCATTCTAGATATGCACGTCAATGACGTCTATATCGGTAATGGTGTGTCTGAACTAATCGTGATGGCCATGCAGGGTCTGCTGGATGATGGCGATGAAATGCTGATTCCAATGCCGGATTATCCACTCTGGACGGCAGCAGTGAATCTGTCTGGCGGTACAGCGATTCACTATAAATGTGATGAAGAAAATCACTGGTATCCAGATATTACTGACATGGAAAGCAAAATCACGCCAAATACCCGTGGTATTGTGATTATTAACCCGAATAACCCGACCGGTTCGGTTTACCCACGTCATGTGTTGCAGCAAATCGTCGACTTGGCCAAGAAATATGACCTGATTTTATTTGCTGATGAAATCTACGACAAAATTATTTACGATGGAATCGAGCATGTTGCTGTAGCAGCTCTGGCTGGCGATCAGCTCTGTGTTTCGTTTAACGGTTTATCTAAAGCCTATCGTATTGCTGGTTTCCGTTCCGGCTGGATGGCCATTACCGGCGATAAAGCACGTGCCGCAGACTATATCGAAGGTTTGGATATGCTGGCATCGATGCGTTTGTGTGCCAACCATCAGGCTCAATATGCGATTCAGACTGCACTGGGCGGTTATCAGTCAATTAACGACCTAATTCGCCCAGGTGGGCGTTTATATGAACAGCGCAATATTGCCTGGGAAATGCTGAACGAGATTCCAGGTGTATCTTGTGTCAAGCCTGAAGGTGCAATGTACTGTTTCCCGAAACTGGATCCGAATGTGTATCCAATTCAGGACGATGAAAAACTGATGCTGGATTTGTTACGTGCCGAGAAAGTGCTTCTGGTTCAAGGTACAGGCTTTAACTGGCCAACACCGGATCATTTCCGTGTAGTGTTCCTGCCGGCTGAAAATGAACTGCGTGAAGCCATTACCCGTGTTGGCCGTTTCCTGGCCAAGATACGTTAATTCTTGAAATAGACAATATAAAAAACCGCGTTGAGACGCGGTTTTTTATTTCTATGAAAAAATTCAGGCTTTTGATTGATGAAATCTTAAAAATCTTACCGGTTTCTTTGAGCAAATTTCTGCACTCAATGGTTTCTTTTCAGGCAATTTTTCCCTTTATTATGAAGATTCATGTTATTTTTTGACCAAACATAAAATTCCATGAGTACACGGATGTCCTCAAACACAATCAAGCTCAGCCTGTTTCTCTGTCTTAGTATGTGCTTGGGCATTGGCATTCTTCGCTTTTCTTATACCGCACTGTTACCTGGCACACGCGAAGCCTTTGGCTGGAGTACAGATTTTGCCAGTCTCTTGGGCAGTGCCAATTTGCTGGGTTATTTAATCGGTGCATTTACGGCCATGCGTCTGCCTCAAGACCGCAGCATGAGTACCTATATTCAAATTTCAGCCTTTGCCGGTATGCTCAGCCTGATGTGCTGTGCATTTTCTGGTTTTTCTGAAGTATGGTATATCGCTTGGCGGATTATTTCCGGGATCAGCGGTGGACTGATGATGATCTTATCGCCGAGTGTGGTTGCACAGTGCTGTGAACTTCAAGACCGTCTTAAAATCAACTTTATTGGTTTTAGCGGAATTGGACTAGGCGTTTTAATTGCGACCCTGTTTCTGCCTTATCTGGATCAAATTTCCATACAGACGGCCTGGCTAATCTTATGTGGTTTTGCTTTGCTTATCTGTATCGTTTTAAGTTTACTGATTCAGAAATTTAAGCCGTATTTGTCCGCACAAGCCCCTTCGGTTATCTCTACTCTATCTTTGAATAGCGTCTTTTATAGTTTATTGACGGTTTACGCCTGTAGTGCTTTCGCCTATATACCACATTCACTCTTCTGGATTGATTATTTAAGCCAGCAGTTGGGATTGAGCTTGTTCTGGATTAATTTCAACTGGATTCTGTATGGACTAGGTAGTGCTTTAGGCGCCTTGAGTGCTTATGCACTGGCCAGAAAATGGGGTAATTTTGCTGCCCTGAAAATTCTTTATAGTCTTTATATTGTGGCTATTTTTATTGCAACCCTAGATGCCAGCCCATTGCTTACTTTTAGCTCTTCCTTTTTTACCGGGATGCTAAATCCGGCTGTGGTGTTCCTGACCTCCTATACCATTTTGCAACTGTATGGACTGGCTTATAAAAAGCTCTGGAGTATTGCCACCTTGTGTTTTGCCTCGATTCAGCTAATCGGTGGGCTCAGTTTTAGTGCGCTGCAATATTTTGGATTGAGCTATCATCAACAGTTCATACTGGCCACATTTGTTCTTTTATTAGGAACGTTACAATTGTTCTGGTACACACGTCCTGTCAGACTCAAATCTGAACAACAAACTCTGCCAATTTCTGCTCATGGAGAAGGGACTAAATAAGGATAAGGATTGGTTGCTCCTTGCCCCCCTAAATAAATCCCATAATGTAAATGCGGCGGGGTATTTTTGGCATTACCTGTATTCCCCACATAAGCGATGACTTCACCTGCCTCAACCCAGTCGCCTTCCTGAATATGTTCTGCATAGTCATCCAGATGTGCATAATAATGTTGGCTCATATTTGGACCGGTCACCCAGATAATTTTTCCACCCAGATTATTGGTGCCAATCCTACGCACAATACCTGGGGTCGCGCTAAATACTGGCGTACCGCGTTTGGCAAAAATATCCGTACCTTCGTGTTTACGACCGTCACTACGCGCTGCTCCCCAAGTATCATTAATCTGACCAACTCTGACGCCTTCAACCGGAATCTGTAGCGGAGCTTCTAACTGGGCTCTCTGTAATTGCCAATACAGATAAGGGCTTTTCCAACCTGCTGCTTCACCTGAAGGCGGTGGCTGACAGGCAGTTAGTAGAAAACCTATAGATAACAGTAAGCTTATAATCCGAAGAAATTTCACCAATATTCGCATTAAATTAAATAGATGACTTTTATCTTAATCACAACCGCCTAATTTAAAGTCACAATCCTGTTATTTTTAGTGATGATTTTATACAAGCGTTCAAATAACAAAACCCTCAAATGAGGGTTTTGTTATTTTAGGTGGATAGGAGATTATCTACGTTTTTTAGCACGAGATGGTTTCGATGGTTGTTGCTGTTGTTGCTGTTGCTGCTCTTCATTCTGAGCATTGTCCTGCTTGTCTTTTTGTTGGACCTGCTTATGTCTCGCTTTAGCTTTAGCCATGATTTACTCCTTTGGAGAAACGTCTCTATATCACTGGAAGTTCCATTCCTCACTCTAACGTTTATACAAAATAAGCCAATCGCTGAGCTGTATCCAAATACGTCAATGTAATACAGTCTTTACTAAGTTATTCAGCTTAGAACGAATCATTTTTAAGCTCATTACACTTCTTACATGATCTTGCAGCCTGATACTTATTTTAACGTTTAGCTTTTATCTGTTCAGACTTTTCCTAAAAATAAAACTATAAAAAAGCCCGCCGTAATTGCGGGCTTTAGCTCATAAATTGCATCGCAATTTTAGGCATCCATATTAGCAATGATCGCTTCACCAAACTCAGAACAACGTAGCAAGGTCGCACCTGGCATCAAACGCTCGAAATCATAGGTCACCGTTTTTGCCGCAATCGCACCCGAAATCCCCTTGATGATCAGGTCGGCAGCTTCTGTCCAGCCCATATCACGCAGCATCATTTCAGCAGACAAAATAATCGAACCCGGATTTACTTTATCTTGTCCGGCATATTTAGGTGCTGTACCGTGGGTTGCTTCATAAACTGCAATCGAACCGCCAATATTGGCACCTGGTGCAATTCCGATCCCACCGACTTCCGCAGCCAGCGCATCAGAAATATAGTCACCATTTAAGTTGAGTGTCGCAATCACAGAATATTCTGCTGGACGCATCAGGATTTGCTGCAAGAAGGCATCTGCAATGACATCTTTAATAATAATATTTTTACCCGTTCTTGGATTTTTGATTTTAACCCACGGGCCACCATCTAAAAGTTCACCGCCGAAACGTTCCAATGCGACCTCATAGCCCCACTCTTTAAATGCCCCTTCAGTGTATTTCATGATATTGCCTTTGTGTACCAAAGTCACACTCGGCTTGTCATTCTCAATGGCAAATTGAATCGCTTTACGCACCAGACGCTGGCTACCTTCTTTGGAGACAGGTTTGATTCCGATTCCACAATTGTCTTCAAAGCGGATGTTGGTTACACCCATTTCTTCTTTCAGAAACTTGATAACTTTTTTCGCTTCCGGAGAATCTGCTTTCCATTCAATACCGGCATAAATATCTTCTGAATTCTCACGGAAAATCACCATGTCGGTCAGTTCTGGATTATGTACTGGCGAAGGTACCCCTTCAAACCAGCGCACCGGACGTACACAGACATATAAATCCAGTTCCTGACGTAAAGCCACATTCAAGGAACGAATACCACCACCGACTGGCGTGGTCAGTGGACCTTTAATCGATATCACATAATCGCGCAGTGCTTCGAGAGTTTCTTCAGGCATATAGGTGCCGTAAATTTTGTCAGCTTTTTCACCGCAGTAGACTTCCATCCATTCGATGGAACGTTTCCCGGCGTATGCTTTTTGCACAGCAGCATCTACCACAGTTCGCATTGTTGGTGTAATATCTGCACCAATTCCATCCCCTTCGATAAATGGGATAATTGGATTATTTGGTACGTTGAGTGACAGGTCTGCATTAACGGTAATTTTGGTACCATCCACAGGTACTACGATTTTTTGATATCCCATTATTAGTATTCTCCCGGATGCCGCTGACAAATCTAAAATAATTGCCAATTAGGCAATACTTTCAACTGTTCTTAACGCATAATATTCTAATCCAGATTTGTTGTTTTTGAGATTTATACGGGAAATAACTCAATTTCCCTTTTAAATAAACCTCTACATTTTTTAAATTAATGTAATTATAGAAGTTATTTCCTATGAAAATCGTCATTCTAAACAAACCTTATGACGTCCTCTCCCAATTCCGTGCGGATGAAAAGCACCCAACCATGGCTGATTTTGTCAACGACAAAGATTTACGTCTTGCGGGTCGTTTGGACATGGACTCAGAAGGTCTGGTTTTCCTCACCGATCACGGTGGTCTCAACCAATATATCACCAATCCTGCCAATAAAAAGTTTAAAACTTATATGGTGCAAGTGGAAGGTGATGTGACCGAAGAAGCACTTGAACAGCTTCGTAAAGGCGTTGAACTGAAAGATGGCATGACGCTTCCTGCACGTGCTGAAAAAGTGTCTGAACCGGAATGGTTGTGGGAGCGTAATCCTCCTGTACGTTTCCGTGCCTCTGTTCCGACGTCTTGGGTTGAGATTTCAATCTGTGAAGGTC
Organism: Acinetobacter lwoffii; assembly: GCF_022809915.1. Lineage (GTDB taxonomy): Bacteria > Pseudomonadota > Gammaproteobacteria > Pseudomonadales > Moraxellaceae > Acinetobacter > Acinetobacter lwoffii_M. The sequence continues at coordinate 25,566 of NZ_JALGQY010000008.1, forward strand.
GTAACCGTCAGGTTCGTCGTATGACATCTGCTGTCGGCTTCCCTACACTGCGTTTGATCCGTACCAAAATTGGTGAGATTGATTTGGTTCGTATGGGATTGCAACCGGGTGAAACCAGAGAAATTGAACCATTATTATATCCGGACTTCCAGAATGTTCCTGCGGAAGAACCATACCGTTCGCGCTCTTATGTGAAAAAGCCGGGTGGTACTGGTGGTAAGCCAATGGTTCGTAAGAACAAAGATGGTTCTGTGAAAAAGTCTGGCACCAAACGTATCTGGCAAATGGATGAAAGTGAAAAGCCGCGTCGTAAGACCAATGGCACAACTCGTCCAAATACCAAAGCACCACGTGGTCGCGGCCGCGGTCGTGGCTAAGTTTGAATAAATCCAATCAAGCTCACTTCGGTGGGCTTTTTTTATTACATAACTTAAATATTTTTTTATTTTTCAATCTATTAGAATTAATTAAAGTATTCATTTTAATGTGAGTCTCATGAAAAAAATAATTTTCGCTTTAGCTGCGACGTCCCTCTCAACTTTTAGCTTTGCCAATCCGCTGAGTGTGCATGTACTTAATCAAGAAACTGGCCTACCCTCTGCTAATGTCACGGTCACCCTAGAAGCTCAACAAGGTGAGAAATGGGTCAAGCTCAATGAAACCAAGACAGACAGTAATGGTCGTATTAAAGAATTTTATCCTAAAGACACCGCGTTACAAAAAGGCGTTTATAAAGTAACGTTTAAAACGAGTGATTGGTTTAAGGCCAATAATCAACGGACGTTCTTCCCTGAAGTACCGGTAGTTTTTGTGATTGATGGTGCTTTAGAGCACTACCATATTCCGCTGCTATTAAGTTCTTATGGATATTCAACGTATCGGGGGAATTAAACTTCTATATCGACTCTTGAGATATTTGAAATCCTACACGAGGATTTTTTCTAGGTGTAGTGATGGTGAATTTGACTTTAAAATCATATAAATTCCCATATTTATCTTCGTAGCCTATTTTACCCCTTATCATTAACTCCTTGTCTGCAAATAACTTTGTATATTGTTCTTTGAGCAAATTAATTTGAACTCTCTGTTCTTCATTTTTACTAAGACTTATTAAAAGTGATTCATATCTTTTAAAATCCTCATCAAAAAAATATATATTTTTAGCTTCTTCACCATAATTTTTTAAATTTAAATAAATACAAACAATATAAATATCAAAAACATCAATAATATTTCCATCATTATCACGATCTTCGTACCTATCTTCGTGTTCAAAAAAAGTAGTTCTACTTAAATTTAACTGAGGTCGCACTGCTTTTCTTGCTGATTTTAGCTGTTGTTCTTGTAAAGAAACTAAATTCGTCTGTTGTTTAACACTTTCCCGCATCTCATCAATCTGAAGTTGTAATGCTTTTTCCTGTTGCTCTAATGCTTTTGTATTTTGCTCTAACTGTTTACCTTGCTGAACATAACCTAAAATCAGCCAGAGAAAAGCAATTGGCGCAAATATTCCCGCTAGAAAATCTCCAAGTTCATTTAATGAAGTAGGCGAACTCAATCCACCAAACATCCAAAAAGAAGTAATTACAGCAAGCCAAATTACTGTTATTCCAATTCCCCAATTTAAACTATTTTGATTCATCTTCTAATAATAAAAAACCCATACCTAAATATAGGTTTTACATGCTTTTTCTTATGTGTGCAAACAAGATTTTTAACTCTTCCCTCTTGTCATTCTGACTATCCGATGGTATTTATGATTCATATAATTTATATTTTAAAATAAAAAGTATCCTAAAAAGGAGTTTTGCAATGGATCAGCAAGTCAGCCAGATGTTTAATCAGGACCGGTTAATTCAGCATCTTGGTGCTCATCTGGTTTCTTATAACCACAATTATGCAAAGATCGAATTAAAGGTGACTGAACAGCATTTACAGGGTCATCAAACCTGTAATGGTGCCGTGATTTTCGCACTGGCAGATGCAGCTTTTGCAATTGCCTGCAATACTGGTGAACATCCGGCGGTTGGTCAACATTGTGGTATTCATTATTTAAAACCGGGCTTGCTTGGTGACACACTGACTGCTGTAGCAGAACATAAGGCGAGCAGTGGCCGTAGTGGCATTTATGATATTCAGGTGATGAATCAAAATAATCAAATCGTGGCGGAATTCCGTGGCACATCACGACTGATCATTAAATAATTTTTTCTCAAAATTTAATGCAATAAAAAACCGGTGACGATGCACCGGTTTTTTTAATTAAGAATAATTATGGCTTTAAGCTTTAAGCCATTTCTCAGCTTTAGCCGGATCTTCCACTTTCAGTTCAACTTCGGTCAGTTCAGAACCCGCAGCTTGAACCTCGAAGGTCATCAACTCATCACGACGGAATGCATACACTGTAAAAGTACCTTGCTGTTTTGCATAGCTTTCAACAAGCTTAGTCGTTGCCTTTAAACCATCAATTGCAATAATGACATCATTGGCAGAAAGGCCAGCGAGCACAGCAGCACCCTCACGACGCGCAGATTGAACCAGCACACCTTCCGGCTTATCTGCCAGTTTTAAACCGAATGGCAAAGACTTGTCATTTTTCAGGCTATAAGCCATACCAAACGCAGGGAAAAGCTGATCCAATGGTAATTCGTCTGTGGTATTGATCAAGTGATTGATCTGTTCTGACCAATCATCTCCTGTCAGCTCTTTGCATAATTCAAAGATCGTTCGTTCATGTACCTGAATACCTTTCTGAGCGTTTTCATACAAACGACGCATCAAGGCATCCAGACTTGAACCGCGTAAACGCAGACCTAAGTCTAGGCACAATGCAACTAAACAACCTTTGTTGTAATAGCTGGTACCCGCATTATTCGAGTTTTCATCCTGACGATAGAATTTCACCCAGGCATCAAAACTGGATTCAGACACTGACTGAATCGCACGCCCTGGATTTTGTAAATAACGGTCAATCTGTGCTTTTAACAAAGCAATATACGATTCCTGATTAATCACGCCACTGCGCAGCAAAATCAAATCATCGTAATAAGAGGTAAAACCTTCAAAGATCCATAACAGAGAGGTATAGCCTTCTCTGTTTAAATCATAGTTAACAAAGTTTTCAGGGCGAATGAATTTCACCAACCAGGAATGGAAATATTCATGGCTACATAAGCCGAGGAAACGCTGATAATCTTTCGACGGTTCTTCAGGTTCATTGGCTTTCGGCAAGTCATCACGCGGTGAAATCAGGCTGGTAGAATTTGGATGCTCCAGACCACCATAGCTATTGCCGGTTGCCATGGTCATAAAGGTATAGTCTGTAAACGGCGCCGAACCAAACATTGAAATTTCTGTAGCACAGATTTTTTCAATGTCCTGCTGCATACGCGCCGCATTCATCGTGTGTTTGCCTGACACCACAAACTCATGCGGAATACCATTTGCTTCAAAACTGAAACGGGTTTGTTCTGCTAATTCAAATGGTGCATCAATCAGTTCTGCATAATTTTTGGCTTTCAGGGTGAAACGGCCTTTGACCAGACTTTTGGCTTGCATGCCGGTTGCCAGCTGAAAATGCTTTAATTCATCTGGCAGGAAGATTTCCAGTTCAATTTCTTTATTTTCCTGACCTTCTAGCCCCAGACATGCACAAGCCGGGTTCACGTAGAGACGATTTTGATCCACATATGCACCACGAACGGACAGGTCATAGGCATAGACATCATATTCCACTGTAATCAGTTCATGATCAGTATTGAACAAACGCCATTTGTTCTTTTCAAATTTCTGGATCTGTAACTGGCGCCCATCCTCATCATAAGCTTTGACCGCTTCAATGTGCTTGGAAAATTCTCGAATCAGATAGCTTCCCGGAATCCAGGTCGGTAATGACAGGACTTGGGTAGGGTCCGCAAGAAAACGAACAGTCACGTGAATAAGATGCTGACGATAATCGTCAAATTCAATTTGATAATGCAACATAATGAACGATATAAAATTAAAATAAATGAGATATAGCTTAGCTTAGCATTTTTTAAGCCAGTATGGTTTAGCTGTCTTATTTGTCTACATTTACGACTAGCTATCTGTATAAAAAAGGCATAGCATGCGTGAAAATTAAATCGTTCAACACCCGCCGGGTTATCAAGGAACACCATTGAAATACATCATCTCACTGATTGCGGTTTTCAGTTTATTTATTTCTGCATTTTCACATGCTGCCCTACTCAATATTGTGCCTGAAAGCGTTGAAGCTGAAGCCTGGACCATTCTGGATTCACAGTCTGGTCAAGTCATTGCAGAGCACAATGCCGACGTTCAGCGTGCTCCGGCTTCGCTGACCAAAATGATGGTGGCTTATATTGCCTTAAAGGAAATTGAGGCCGGAAAATTAAATAAAAATGAAGTGTTAACCGCGACCTCTGTGGTTAAAACCGTGATGTGGGATGAGTCACAGATGTACCTGAAAGAAGGTGATCTGATTTCAGTCGATCAGCTTCTGGCGGGCTTAATTATCATGTCTGCCAATGATGCCGCGGTGACGCTGGCTGAGAAAATTTCGGGTGGTATTCCGCAGTTTGTTGAACGTATGAATCAGGAAGCCAAAGCACTGGGCATGCAACATACCAATTTCCAGAATCCGGCCGGTATTACCATGCCTGAGCATTATTCGACTGCCGCCGATTTAACCAGACTGTCTATGGCGGTGGTGAATGAAACTCCGGATTATCTGTATTATTCAAAGCAGCCAAGCTTTACCTACAATCAGCATTTTCATCGTGCGACCAACCGTGTGCTTCAGGTCGATCCTACAGTAGATGGTTTAAAAACCGGTTTTACCCGTGCAGCGGGCTATAATCTGGCGCTGACAGCCAATCGCGTCACAGCAGATTTTGAAATGCCAAATCGCCGTCTGATTGTGGTGGTACTGGGTACTAAAAGTGCAGCAAAACGCGCTGAAGTATCACATAAGCTGATGAATCTGGCTTATACCTATACCCGCAATGAGGTAGCGATCAAAGATCAACAGCTACTGGCTGAATTGCCTGTGATCAAATCCACCTTAAAAATGTTTAAGGTACAAACCAAACAACCGCAGATCATTACCACTTCTTTATATGATCAGGGCTACAGTATTGACCTGAATCAGTTTGACCAGGCGCATCAGCGTGTCATGCTGAATACTGGTGATGGCGTTTTAAAAAGTATCGAGCCACTTCAGGAAACTCAGACTCATATCAATGTTGAAGTGAAGGCTTCTGAACTTATTGCGCCTTTGGCCACCATGATGCCTTTGGCCACCATTCAGGTTTATCAGAATAATCAGTTGATTCGCACCATTCAAATTGAAGATCATGTCGAAATTGAAGAAGCCAACCTGTTTCAGAAATTCTTTAGCTGGCTACAAGGCTTGTTCAGTTTGTTTTCAGACAATACGCCAAGCGTAAAGCTTTATCCTTTAGATAGATAATCTACATCTCAAGTAACTTCCCTTTAAGCTAGAAGATCTCCTCTCTGATCTTCTGGCAGATTTTCCTTTCTTCCTGCATCACGCCCTCAAGACAGGGAAACTTACCTGCCCTCACAGAATTGCTACGTTTTGTAATGTGTATAACAATTTTAATCAAGACGCGTTTTAGCGCATGCCATAGTATATTTTCTCTCTATTTCTCTTATTTTTATTAAAAAAATAAACAGGTTAATCATATATGACAGCACATAAAATCGTGATTGTGGGTGGTGGTGCCGGTGGTCTGGAACTGGCGACTCAGCTGGGTGAGAGCTTGGGTAAAAGCGGTAAAGCCCGGATTATTCTGGTCGATCAAAAATTGACGCACATCTGGAAGCCACTGCTGCATGAAGTTGCTGCGGGCACCTTAAATCCACATGAAGAAGAAACCAATTATTTTGCTCATTCAGCCGCACATCATTATGAATTTGTCTTGGGCACATTTACCGGTCTGGATCGTGAAGCGAAACAGATTGTGGTCGAAACAGAATATTTCTCCAAAAAATCCCAATCCAAAAAAAACCAGCGCATTGACTATGACACACTGGTCTTGGCTTTAGGTTCTACCTCGAATGACTTTAATACCGAAGGCGTCAAACAGTTCTGTCATTTTCTCGACAGCCGTCCACAAGCTGATATCTTTCAGCAGGATCTGTTGCATCTCTACCTGAATGCTCAACATGAAGCTTCGAGCCGTGAACTGAATATCGCGATTATTGGTGCCGGTGCGACTGGAGTGGAACTGGCAGCCGAGCTGGTAGAAGCCAAACACAATTTCTTTAAATATGGCTTGAACAAGGTCGATCCAAATAAAGTCAAAATTACCTTAATTGAAGCGGCAGATCGTATTCTGACTGCCCTTTCTCCTAAAGTTGCCGAACATACCATGCAACAACTGGAAAAATTTGGCATTGAAGTCCTGACCAATCACCGCGTGGCCAAGGTCGATGAAGACAAAATTTATTTTACAGATGGCTCAAGTCTGGATGCCGAGATTAAAGTCTGGGCCGCAGGCATCAAAGCACCTGAAGTTTTGGCACAACTGCAAGATATGGAAAAGGATAATATTCATCGCTTGAAAGTCTACTCCACCCTGCAAACCAAATCTGATCCAGACATTTTTGCTTTTGGTGATTGTGCACACTGCCAACCTGCTGCAAATGAACCAGTATTGGGCCCACGTGCACAAGTGGCCAGCCAACAGGCCAATTTTCTGGCCAATGCCTTAAAAGCACGTGTCAATGAAGAAAACTATTTACCGATGTTTAAATTTTCTGACAAAGGTTCACTGATTTCCTTAAGCCAGAATAAAGCCGTCGGCGAGTTGCTCGGTCAAGTGAATGTTCAAGGCTTTGTCGCCAAGTCAATGTACGTTTCCTTATACCGAATTCATCAAGCGACTATTCATGGTTATGCGCATGCGGGTATTCTCACCGCAAAAGATTTTGTTACACGAAAAATTTCCCCAAAGCTGAAATTGCATTGAAATTCCAGAATTTGACCCAATCAATGAAAAAATCGTCAACAAAATTGTCAAATTGCGTTTTTTTGCTAATTTTAGTCTACAAAAATGCAATTTCACTTTATGATGTACCCTTAAAAAATTGAATGGATCAATTAACATGACTGCTATTGCAAATAACCTCGTGGTTTCTTTCCACTACACATTGACTAACGCAGAGGGTGAAACTCTCGACCAATCTCAAGGTGAACCACTTGCCTATTTGCACGGTGCAGGTAACATCATCCCAGGTTTAGAAAATGCGTTAGAAGGCAAAACTGTAGGTGAAAAATTCACTGTAAATGTTCCTGCTGCTGAAGGTTATGGCGAATACAACCCTGACCTAGTTCAAGAAGTTCCTGCGCAAATGTTCCAAGTCGTAGACAACATTCAAGCAGGTATGCAGTTCCAAGCTCAAACTGATGACGGCGTGCAAATCGTAACTGTTAAAGCAGTTGAAGGCGACAATGTTGTGGTTGATGCTAACTTTCCACTTGCTGGTCAAGACCTGACTTTCGAAGTTGAAATTGTATCTGTTCGTGAAGCTTCTCAAGAAGAATTAGATCACGGCCACGTACACGGTGTAGGCGGTCACCAACACTAAGATCTTCTGATCTTGAGTGAAAAAAGGCAAAGTCTGACTTTGCCTTTTTTATTGCCTGAAAATAGCCCGTAGAATATTAACCACCCAATTAGCTATAAAAAAAGCAGAGCCATTGCCCTGCCTTTCCAATCCGATCAAGATCTCCTTTTACAGGATGATCAGTGGATTATTTTTTTTGGTTATAAATCTGCATCGCTGCTGGCAACTGTTGACGCATTTGCCCAATACGCTGGCTATTCGATGGATGCGTAGACAGGAAGGTTGCACCACTGCCGCCACCGAGTTTGTTCATTTTTTCCCACAAGGTAATGGCTGCATTCGGGTTATAACCTGCGCGCGCCATCAGCATTAAACCGCCTTGGTCAGCACGGCTTTCCAGATTACGCGAGTATGGCAAGCCAATACCGATCTGACTACCCAATTGTGCGGCTGCAGCGCCACCTTGACCCACACCTGCTGCATTCAAGCCAATACCCAAGGCCAGATCAGTCAGGGCCTGAGCACCGATTTTCTGCTTAGAATGCTCTTCTAAAGCATGCACCATTTCATGACCCATAATTGCTGCAATTTCAGCATCGGTCAGATTCAGTTTATTTACAATACCCGTATAGAATACAACCTTACCACCTGGCGCAACAAAGGCGTTGACCTGGTCAGATTTGAGCACAGCCAATTGCCACTGGAATGCTGTACCGGTTTGATTCATCTGGTTAGCAACTGGTTTCAAACGGTTAAATACATTATTAATCCGTTTATAGGTTGCTGAACTGGTATCCAGTTGACCTTTATTACGCGCATCATTGACCATGGCATTATAGCTTTGGCTCGCAGATGCATTTAAGGTCGCAGTATCTGCCCCTGCCATATCGGCAATGGTGGTACAACCTGATAATGTTACGACTGTAGCAGCCGCCATACTCAATAAAAGTTTATTCTTCATTATAATTTACTCCGCCTTGGCTCAAGGGCAATTTACATTGTAAAAATTATAAGTGAAAGCGCGCAGCAGCTAAACGCTTAATTCATTCATCTTCTTATAAATTATGTAATTTTTAAGCCAAATACTGTATCGCCAACCAATAAATCAGACAAATAATATTGAGGCCTAGGTAAACCTGACTAAGTGGTTTGATTTTCTGTTCAAGCATTTCGTCTTTACGTTTGAAATATAAAAAAGCATTTTGCAATAAAATAATAGGTACTAATACACAGGCGATAATGACACTCAGACCAATCAGCGCCGCATAAATCACCTCAGGATTTTGAGTTTGCGCACGAATAATCATCATGGCCAATGTTGGCGCCCCACCCATCGCGAATAACAATGAATAAAACATGGTCGCCGATATATTTTTTTGCATCCTGCTGCTCATTTTTCTTTCTTTATATACCGCTATGTTAAAGCACATCACGCCACATTGCCGATGCAACTTTAGTCTTGAAATAGCTGCATAAATTCAGCATATAAAAAAACCCATCCGGAGATGGGTTTTTATCATTCAAGCTTTAATCAAATGAAGATTAAGCATCAAACGGGTGGCGAAGAACAATGGTTTCTTCACGGTCTGGACCTGTTGAAATGATGTCGATTGGACATTCAATCAATTGCTCAAGACGTTTTACATAGTTCAGTGCAGCTTCTGGCAACTGATCCAGTGATTTCGCACCGAAAGTTGACTCAGACCAGCCTGGCATAGTTTCGTAAATCGGTTTTAAAGTTTCGAATGCAAGCGCATCAGAAGAACCGACACAACCAGAATCTGCAGCTTCATAACCGACACAGATTTTAACTTCTTCTAAACCGTCAAGAACGTCAAGTTTAGTCAGGCAAATACCAGAAAGTGAGTTTACGTCAACTGAACGGCGTAGAATTTCAGCATCGAACCAGCCACAACGACGTTGACGGCCAGTAGACGCACCAAATTCATTACCAATCGTACCGAGGTGTTTACCAATCGCATCACCTGTGTCATTTGCAGCGTCATACACCAACTCAGTTGGGAATGGACCTGCACCTACACGCGTGGTGTACGCTTTGGTAATACCCAGTACATAGTCAAGGTGTAATGGACCCAGACCTGAACCAGAGCTTACGCCACCAGCAGTGGTATTCGAAGAAGTCACATACGGATATGTACCGTGATCAACGTCAAGAAGTGAACCTTGCGCGCCTTCGAACATGATGTTGTCACCGTTTTTACGGTAGTTGTGCAATTCAGTGGTCACGTCCACAACCAGTGGCGCAACAACTTTACGCCATTCGTCGCAAAGTGCCAGCACGTCTTCCAGTTTAACTGCTTCAACACCGTAGTATTCAGTCAGCTGGAAGTTATGGTAGTCCAGAAGTTCAGTTAACTGAGCAGTAAGATGTTCACCACCACGTACCAGGTCAGCAACACGTACTGCACGACGCGCTACTTTGTCTTCGTATGCAGGACCGATACCACGACCTGTCGTACCAATCTTCGCATTACCACGTTTTTTCTCACGCGCCTGATCAAGTGCGATGTGGTTCGGAAGAATCAATGGACAGTTAGGAGAAATGCGTAAACGTTCTTTAACAGGAACGCCTTCTTTTTCAAGAATGTCCATCTCTTTGATGAGCGCTTCAGGAGAAAGAACAACACCGTTACCAATTAAGCACAATACGTTTTCACGTAAAATACCTGATGGAATGAGGTGTAAGACAGTTTTCTTACCACCAACCACAAGAGTGTGACCTGCGTTATGTCCGCCTTGATAACGAACTACCGCTGCCGCTTGATCTGTGAGCAGGTCGACGATTTTACCTTTACCTTCGTCGCCCCATTGGGTACCAAGTACCACAACATTCTTGCCCATAATAGCCTCATTACATCATGCTGTTAAAGTTGAAAGCCCCGCTCAGCGACATGAACACTGAGCCAAGCAGTTAAATCGTTTTGACTGTCCACTCACCATTCGCATTCACCAGCTGGTGCGTTGCATATGGAATCGAGTTTAAATCATCATTACCCAGTAACTGAATTACACTTAAGCCTTGTGCACGAATGTTCTGAATCGCATTCAGAAGTTCTGCATCAGTGCCTTTAGGTGCAACCACGACCTGTACCGCATCAAACTGACCTGCGCTTAAAGCATATAAGTCACAAGAGAAACCGGTTGCCGGACGCGCGCGGCCAAAATGTTCACCAATACCATCATAACGGCCACCTTGTGCCAGTGCAGCGGCACGGTTCGGCGCATAGACTGCGTACATCAGACCAGTATGATAATGGTATGAACGTAATTCAACCACATCAATACCAATACTCAAGTTTGGCCAACGGGTTTGAACTTCATCTTTGGTGGTTTGCAAGACATTAAAAGCCTGCGTGAATGCTGGATTCGCCAACACTTCAGCACTTAAATGCGCTTGCAATGCATCCAGGTCGCTGGCATAGCGTCCAAGGGCATAAAAATCATGACCAAATTTCAGGTCTGCCGTGAATTCTTCTAATTCTGGCAGCGCCTTACGCTGGTATAAGTCAGATAATTGCTGTTCAGCGACTTTGTTCAAGCCGGCTTGAGCCACCAGACTGCGGAATAAACCTACATGACCTAAGTCCAGATGGATGCCATCTGCCAGACCTGTCTCCTGAATCAGACTGATCATCAAGTCGACCATTTCGACATCGGCATCAATGCTGTCTGAACCAAAGAGTTCTGCACCCAACTGTAGTGGCGCACGCGAGGTATTAAAGCCGCGAGGCTTGGTATGCAGAACGGTTCCTGCATAACAGTAACGTGCAACACCTTCCACTGGATGTACATGCGCATCAATACGAGCCACTTGTGGTGTCATATCGGCACGCACACCAAGCAAACGACCAGAAAGCTGATCGATTACTTTAAAAGTGGCTAAGTCTAAATCTTGATTCGATTCTGAGAGAGAAGATAGAGATTCGATGTATTCAATGAATGGCGTGTACACCAGCTGATAACCTCGAGATGCAAGGAAATCCAGTGATTTACGGCGCAGACTTTCAATAACTTGCGCTTGTTCTGGTAATACATCAGCTACACCATCAGGTAATAACCATGTCTCTGAAATGGGCATGTTGTAAACCTAAATTCTTGTCAGCGCGGAACGAATCCGCATAAAAAAATCGGGAGCACACCCGATTTCTCCTAGTCTAGCACGATAGTTTTGGCTGTGCATCGCAAATTTTATAATTTTCGCTACCTGATGAAATCAACAACAATTGTGTCAACTATCAGCGTTTTAATGCACATTCAAAACAAATAGCATGAAAAAGTCAGGCATTAAACCAAAGGCAATGCAGTGGTACTTTTGACCGTTTGCAATGGAATTTCAGTTTTTACACTTTGAATGCAGGGAATTTGGGTTAAATGGTGAATCTGAAATTTACGATAAGCATCCAGATCAGCCACTACAATTCTTAGAAAGAAATCACAATCGCCCGCCATTAACTGGCACTCGACCACCTCTGGCATTTCCTTGATCGCTTCGACAAATTGATCGACCACAGCAGCTTCTTGAGACTTGAGCCAGACGCGTGCAAACACGCTCATCGCCAAATTGACCTTTTGTGGATTCAGCAGTGCGACATATTGCTCAATCACGCCATCATCTTGCAGCTGTTTTACCCGTCTTAAACAGGGTGACGGTGACAAGCCAATTAATTGAGCCAGTTCATTATTTTGCAGTTTTCCATTCTTTTGCAGCTCATGCAAAATGCGTTTATCTATTTGATCCATGTCTATGCCTTGGCATTTAAAACCCCTTAAATTTAATTTAGCGCAATTTAATTTCAAATAAAACTCAAATCTCTTTCACTACAACAGCAAATAGCCTGAATATCGCCATAAAATATGGTCTAGTTTTGCAGTACCCAGGTCATTTCCATGCTTTTGTTCAGACAAAGCACCTCAGCAATAGTTGCCCCTACCGATTTCAGTGAATTTCAACGTGGCATGAAAGATTCTATTCCCATGCTTTTAGGGATTATCCCCTTTGCGCTGGTGTTGGGTGCGACGGCAGTACAGAAGAATTTCAGCTTGCTCGAAGTGCCTTTACTGACAGGATTAAACTTTGCCGGCGGTTCTGAATTTGCCATTCTGGAAGTCTGGAGCAGTCCACCAAATTTACTCATGCTGATGTTCATTACCTTTCTGGTAAATAGCCGGCATCTGTTGATGGGCGCCAGTTTGATGCCGTATTTAAAGCATCTTCCGAATCGTAAAGTTTTTCCGGCGCTGTTTTTTATGGTCGATGAAAGCTGGGCACTCGGTCTGGCTGATGCACAAAGGAAACAGGCGCAACTGGGTTATCGTGCTGCGTTTAGCATGCCTTATTATGCCGGCCTGTGTTTTTGCCTGTACTTGATGTGGGTCGGATTTACCACACTCGGGGCCATGCTTGGACCTGTATTAGGCGACATCAACCGTTTTGGTTTTGATATGGCCTTTCCTGCTGTATTTCTGGTGTTACTAAGAAGTATGTGGAAAGGTTTTGAGGCTGCCCGGCCATGGCTGGTCAGTTTAGTCTGTGCGGCTTTGGCTTATTTATATTTACCTGCGGGCTGGTATGTGCCGATTGGCGCCTTGTCTGGAATCACTTCGGCATTTTTCCTGATTCAAGAGGATCAAGCATGATCCAGATAAATACCTTGGTGGCCATTATCCTGATTGCTGTGACCACCTATTTAACCCGGCTCTTGGGCTATGTCTTATTAAAAAATAAAACGCTGACACAGCGCCAGCGAAAAATTCTGGAAGTAGTTCCCGCCTGCGTGCTGATTTCAGTGATTGCGCCTTATTTTGTACGCGACCATCCGGCAGACCTGATTGCCTTGGCTTTAACGCTATTTGCCGCTACACGTTTTGGATTATTACCGACCGTCGCCATCAGTATGGTTTCTGCTGCAATTTTAAGAATTTTAATAATCTAACGCTAGAAAAACCCCTTTAAATGATCTCTAAAGGGGTTTTGTTTATTTCTGTGGATCAACCACTTTGGTCAGCAAACTGACCAGTTCGGCATTTTGCAATTCAACCTGCTGAAGTTTGGCTGTGGTCTGATCCAGCACTTCCTGCTGCACATGCATTTTTTTGGCTAGATCCTGCATGATTTCCAGGGTCTTTTTTAAATTTTCTTCCAGATGCACGATTTTTTCTTCGACTGGCACGCCTTCCACGCTACGTGGCTCATCACTCTGATTAAACTGCAGCCAGATCAGAAAAATTACCGCCAAAGTCAGCAGTATAATAAATCCCCAAACCACCATCATGTGCTTGCTCTTATTTCATTTTATTGTCTTTATCTTAACGAAAAATGCTGCAGATAACGTAAATAATTCAGCCTCAATTCCTGATTTTCGAACAATTACCGGCAAATTCTCTTAAAACATGGCTTGCAGAATATTTATAGGAAAGAAAAAAGCACCGTGTCTTGGTGCTTTTGAGGTTTAGATAACCCGAACTTAATGAAATGATTCACATAAATCCAGTAGACGGTTGGCATAGCCCCACTCGTTATCGTACCAGGCAAAAACCTTAGCTTGATGCCCGACCACCAGAGTCTGGGTCAGATCAACAATCAGTGAATACGGGGAATGATTAAAATCACTCGATACCAAGGGCTCGTCCGTTACCGACATAATTTCGGCAAAATCCTGCCGGGCAGCCTTAATCAGAACTTCATTTAACTTGTGATCGGTAATCGGCGACTGGGAGACAAAGGTCAAATCAATCGCGGCCACATTAATGGTTGGCACCCGAATCGAATAACCATCAATACGATCTTCCATTTTTGGCATGACACGCTTTAAGGCACCGAGTGCGCTCGAAGTGGTTGGAATGATGTTATGGCCCGAGGCACGTGCACGTCGCAAATCACGATGTGCATGATCCAGTACCGACTGATCCGCCGTAACAGCATGGATTTCGGTCATCAGGGCGCTACTGATGCCAAATGCATCATCAATAATTTTGACCAGTGGCACCAAAGCCTGCGTAGTACAAGAAACACTGGAAATGATCTGGTCCGATGCTTTGACTTCATGATGATTGACACCATAGACAATTGCGGCATCGACCGTATCAAAAGGTGCCGCGCCAATAATCACACGTTTCGCCCCTGCGCCAATATGCTGGGTCGCGGCTTCACGAGAACGGAACAGTCCAGTACATTCAAGCACTACATCTACCGCCAGGTTTTGCCAAGGCAACTTAGCCGGCTGCGACTCACACAAAACCTGTACTTTTAATGCAGCATCTTGATAGCTGATATGCATATAGATATGTTCAGCATCATAGCTGAGATCCACCTGCCCCGGAAAACGGCCATGGGTCGAGTCATATTTAAATAGATGGATCAGGGTTTCAACATCGGCAATATCATTAATGGCAACGATTTCAAAATTAAAATCTTTCGGATTTTCAAACCATGCGCGCAGTACATTCCGTCCAATACGCCCAAATCCATTGATTGCCACTCGTTGCATGACTCGACCTTTTATATGCCTATTTTAAAACTCTTCTATGTTAAAGGATTTCTGGCGCCATACATTAAAAAACTTCAGAGAAAATACTGATTTTCGATTATTTTATTTCTGATCCATCCGTCTGTATCTGGGTCATTTAAAATTCCAGTTATTTTTAATGTGATGGATATCCACGAATTCTACTGTGGGAAAATTCAATTTAATTATTCAGCGAAAAACCTGAGTAAATAAATCCTTCGCAATTGGTTTTAAAATGATTGGTGCCTACTGCTTTTTCCGTTATAATTTGGCGTTTTAAATTTTTAAGCCCCGCATTGCAGCAGAGCTCTTGTATGCTTGTCAGACTGTGGTGTTTTAGCCAAATCGGAAATTATGGAGTGACTTGGTTGTGAGTACTCGTTTTATGACATCAGCTGAAATTCGTGAAGCATTTTTGCGTTACTTTGAATCGCAAGGGCATACACGTGTCGCGTCGAGTTCTCTAGTACCTGCCAATGACCCAACTTTGCTGTTCACCAATGCTGGTATGAACCAGTTTAAAGATTGCTTCTTAGGTCTAGAAAAACGCGATTATGTACGTGCAGTGTCATCACAAAAATGCGTGCGCGCAGGTGGTAAGCACAACGACTTGGACAATGTAGGTTATACAGCACGTCACCACACTTTCTTTGAAATGTTGGGTAACTTCTCCTTTGGTGATTACTTCAAACGTGATGCGATCAAATTTGCTTGGGACTTTTTGACTAACGAAGAATGGCTTGGTCTTCCTAAAGATAAACTCTATGCAACCGTTTACCATACAGACGACGAAGCATTCGACATCTGGAACAAAGAAATCGGTCTAGACGCTTCTCGCATTATTCGTATTGGTGACAACAAAGGCGGTCAATACGCATCTGATAACTTCTGGGCAATGGGTGACACAGGTCCTTGTGGTCCATGTTCTGAAATCTTCTTTGACCATGGCGATCACATCTGGGGTGGCCTACCGGGTTCTCCTGAAGAAGATGGCGACCGTTTCATTGAAATCTGGAATAATGTTTTCATGCAGTTCAACCGTACTGCGGATGGCGTATTACACCCTCTTCCAGCACCTTCTGTAGATACAGGCATGGGCTTGGAGCGTATTTCTGCTGTTTTACAACACGTTAATTCAAACTACGAAATCGACCTATTCCAACACTTGCTTAAAGCTGCTGCTGAAATCATTGGTTTAGACACTACTGAACTTGAAGCAAAAGCTCAAGCGGAAGGCAAACCAGTTGAATACCCTGCTTCATTGAAAGTCGTTGCGGACCATGCACGTTCATGTTCATTCTTGATCGCGGATGGCGTAAACCCTTCTAACGAAGGTCGTGGTTATGTACTGCGTCGTATCATCCGTCGTGCAGTACGTCATGGTAACAAGCTAGGTGCAACAGGTTCGTTCTTCCACAAGATGTTGAAGCCACTGATCGAAGTGATGGGCGAAGCTTATCCTGAACTTGCTGCTCAACAAGCACGCATCGAAGCACAACTTCTGAAAGAAGAAGAACAATTTGCCAAAACACTTGAGCAAGGTTTGAAATTGCTTGAAGGCGAATTGGCACAGTTAAAAGGTTCTGTGATTCCGGGTGAAGTAGTATTTAAACTTTACGACACTTACGGCTTCCCGACAGACTTGACTGCAGATATCGCACGTGAACGTGACTTAACTATTGATGAAGCTGGTTTCGAAACTGAAATGGCTGCACAGCGTCAACGCGCACGTGATGCAGGTAAATTCGCGATCGACTACAACAGCGTAGTTAAAGTTGAAGGCGAAACTCAGTTTGATGGTTATGACGCAACTGCAGGTGAAGGTCAAATCATCGCAATCTACAAAGATGGCGAGCAAGTTGATGAAGTGTTTGAAGGCGATGAAGCACTGATCGTACTCAACCAAACACCTTTCTACGCAGAAAGCGGCGGTCAAATCGGTGATACAGGTATCTTTAAAAACGATACTGGTATTTTCGAAGTTCAAGATACCAAAAAATCTGGTGGCGCATTTGTACACCAAGGTATCGTGACGATGGGTAACTTGAAAGTTACTCAAAATGTAGAAGCAACAGTAAAAGCAGATATTCGTGCAGCAACTGCGCGCAACCACTCTGCGACTCACCTGCTACATGCTGCGTTACGTCAAATTTTAGGTTCACATGTACAGCAAAAAGGTTCATTGGTTGCATCTGATGTGTTACGTTTTGACTTTGCCAATGACCAACCTGTAAGCTTTGAACAGCTGCAAGAAATTGAACGTTTGGTCAATGCTGAAGTGATTGCCAATACTGCGGTGTCTACTGAACTTCTGGATATCGAGTCTGCGAAAGCTAAAGGCGCGATGATGCTGTTTGGCGAGAAATACGGTGACGAAGTACGTGTACTGTCTATGGGTTCAGTGATTGAAGAGAAAAACTTCTCAATCGAACTTTGCGGTGGTATTCACGTAAAACGTACCGGTGATATCGGTCTGTTCAAAATCACCTCTGAAGGTGGTGTGGCAGCCGGTGTACGTCGTATTGAAGCAGTAACAGGCACTAAAGCAGTTGAAGTTGCGCAAAAAGCCGATCGCGATATCAATATGATTAACGGTTTGCTCAAAGCACAAAAAGACCAGACTTTAGAAAAAGTTGAAGCGTTGGTTGATACTGCATCGAGCTTGCAGAAACAGATCGAACAACTCAATCAAAAACTTGCTAGCCTGCAAGCCGGTGAACTTCTAAGCCAAGTTCAAAGCATTGCAGGTCGTGCAACCTTGATTACAACTGTTGAAAACATGGATGCGAAAGCACTTCGCAACCTGCACGACGGTGTGAAATCAAAATTAGAAAATGCAGTGATTGTTCTTGCAGGTGTAGAGGGTGACAAGGTGAGCTTGATCGCATCTGTGGCAAAAGACTTTACTGCTTCTATTAAAGCAGGTGACATCATCAAACATTTAGCGAATGAGCTAGGTGGTAAAGGTGGTGGTAAACCTGACTTGGCACAAGGTGGCGCGCCACTTAACGAGAAGTTTGCTCCAGTGATGGCAGATTTAACTGCCTGGCTTGCAGCAAAATAAAACTTCAATTTTGTGTAACTGACCCTGATAGGTACATCAGGGTCATGGCTTATATGGAACAACTATGGCATTAATCGTTCAAAAATATGGCGGTACCTCTATGGGTACTCCCGAGCGCATTTTAAATGTTGCTCGTCGTGTAAAGCGCTGGCATGACCACGGCCACAAGGTAGTGGTAGTGGTATCAGCAATGAGTGGCGAAACCAATCGTCTGCTTGCTTTAGCGAAGGCCATTACCGAAACCCCTGACCCACGTGAACTAGACCAAATGGTATCTACGGGTGAACAGGTTACGATTTCTATGTTAGCAATGGCGCTGAACTCAATTGGAGTTGAAGCAAAATCACTAACAGGTCGCCAGGTTGGCATGAAAACCGACAGCTCATTCAATAAGGCACGTATCGAATCCATTGATACTGAAGTCCTAAACTCAAATCTGGATGCAGGCCGCGTACTTGTCGTTGCAGGTTTCCAGGGTTTTGATGAACATGGCAATACCACCACTTTAGGGCGTGGCGGTTCTGATACTTCAGGTGTTGCAATTGCTGCCGCCCTCAAAGCAGATGAATGCCAGATTTATACCGACGTTGACGGTGTATATACCACCGATCCACGTGTTGCACCAAAAGCAAAAAAAGTTGATCGTATTTCATTTGAAGAAATGCTTGAGATGGCGTCACTCGGTTCTAAAGTCCTGCAAATTCGTTCAGTTGAATTTGCTGGTAAATACCAGGTGCCTTTACGCGTATTATCAAGTTTCGACAATGACAACGATGGCGCATTCGACGAAGAGTTTAAGCAAAACGTTGGTACACTTATTACGACTGAATTGGAAGACAATATGGAACAGCCAATTATCTCCGGTATCGCATTTAACCGTGACGAAGCAAAATTAACTATTTTAGGCGTGCCTGACGAACCGGGTATTGCTTCTAAAATTTTGTGCCCGATTGGTGATGCCAATGTTGAAGTGGATATGATTATCCAGAACGTTGAAGAAGATGGTACAACTGATTTCACTTTTACTGTGAACCGTGGCGAATTAAATAAAGCCAAAGCCATTCTTGAAGCAACTGCTCAAGAAATTGGTGCACGTGAAGTTGCGACCCGTTCAGATATCGTAAAAGTATCGATCGTAGGTGTCGGTATGCGTTCACATGCCGGTGTAGCGAGCAAAATGTTTACAGCATTGGCAGATGAAGGTATTAACATCCTGATGATCTCGACGTCTGAAATCAAGATTTCTGTGATCATTGAAGAAAATTATCTTGAACTTGCGGTTCGTTCATTGCATACCGCATTCGGTTTAGACCGTGAACAAGGCGAATCTAGCGCACGTGCTTAAGCGTTAAGACAGAATATTGTCATTGTTTGACAGTATTTTATAAAAGTCTACAAAAATGCAGAGCCACTATAGTTTTTTTTATAGTGGCTCTGTTATATTAAGCCTGAGGATTTTTAACCAGCTGAGATAGATTAAAATCTTTCACCCAGATGACAGAATTTCTATCCAGATCTTATTTTGTAATTTTTGGTTGTGCTTTTTGTTTTACATTCAATAGATTGCAGGTTTTGCATTTTGCAAGGAGAAAAACATGCTGATTCTGACTCGACGCGTCGGGGAAACTTTAATGATTGGTGATCAAGTCAGTGTGACTGTGCTTGGTGTAAAAGGTAACCAGGTTCGTATCGGGGTAAATGCTCCGAAAGAAGTCTCTGTGCACCGTGAAGAGATTTACCAGCGTATCCAGCATGAACGTGCAATGCATGAACATCTTCAACATATCGATCAAGATTACCAACCTTCTTATGAAGACGATAGCCAGACACAAAATAACTTTAACCGTTAATGTTTGTGCGAAGAATAAAGCGGCTTTTGAGCCGCTTTAAATTTGTCTAAATTTTATACAAAAATATTAAATACTTAGATAATTTAAAATAAAACTTAAAGTTCTGCACCCTGCTGTAATGCTGCAATCACCTTTTTTACCGGCCCAAAACTGCGACGATGCTCATCAATGACACCATGCAA
Source organism: Acinetobacter lwoffii (assembly GCF_022809915.1). GTDB lineage: Bacteria > Pseudomonadota > Gammaproteobacteria > Pseudomonadales > Moraxellaceae > Acinetobacter > Acinetobacter lwoffii_M. The sequence continues at coordinate 45,784 of NZ_JALGQY010000008.1, forward strand.
GGCAATTGCTTCAAAATGTGCTTTGGTCGGATAACCCTTGTGCTTGGCAAAACCAAATTGCGGATGCTTCTGATCCATCTCGATCATCTGATGGTCACGGGTTACTTTCGCCAGAATACTGGCTGCTGAAATTTCAGCATGCAGTGCATCACCACCCACCACGGCATCACAGCTCATGCGAAGGCCTTGAGGGACTTTATTGCCATCGACTAGTACATGCTCTGGTTGAACTGGCAAAGCTTCTACAGCACGACGCATGGCCAGCAAAGAAGCTTGCAAAATATTATGTTCATCAATCTCTGCCGCAGAAGCCTCAGCAATGGCCCATGCCAGCGCTTTTTCCTGAATCTCGATAAAAAGTTTTTCACGCTTCTTTTCAGTGAGTTTTTTAGAATCATTTAAACCCTCAATCGGGTTGTTCGGATCCAAAATAACTGCCGCAGCGACCACCGAACCCACTAATGGCCCACGCCCTGCTTCATCTACACCAGCAATCTTCATGTCTATTTTTCCATAAAAAATAGGCTGAACCAGTCAGCCTATTTCAATTTAATCTTGGCTTAGTTTACAGCTTCAGCTACACAAGCGTTAATGGTTTTTGCAACCACATTGCCGACAATCGTCGCACGTGCTGCCGGGTCAATCGCTGCAGTCGCCAAATCTACTGCTGTTACGCTTTGGGGTGCTTTTTCGCTGACACAGCCACAAATTTCAGTCTGGATATTCTGCTTTTGGGTCGTAGTCATTAGACGTGTAGCTGTTTGCCATGCTGGAATATTATTCAGCTCAGTCGTACATTTTGCATTGATCGCGATTTTAAGCGCAGCCCCACCCAGCTGTTGAGTCGTGGTTTGCGTTTCAGGGCTGCCTGTTGTTGCACAAGCCGATAAAACCAAAGTAAGCGGAGCAAGTGCAGCCAATAATTTTTTCACAGATCTGTTCCTTGTTTATTCATATATGAAGCGTGACGCTATTGTGCCGAAATTCACCTGAATAAGAAATCTATAAATCATCCTGAATGTTTAATCTGCACCCAGCAATTTCAATAGATGTTGCATGAAAGCCACCATAGCGTTGCAGATTTGGAATTGCTGAGTTGATTCGCCCTTTGCTAAGGTGCATTCATCTTTGAGGGCAATCGAAAATCACATGGAAAAAGTACAATATTACACGCGCACGGCACAATGGCTGCACTTGATCATGGCAGTTATCTTTATTGCGGCCTGGCTGATTGGTTTTTATAGTGGGAATTTTTTAAGTTATGAAGTCGATGGCAGCTTTAAAGGCGATGTCATCACCCTGCATAAAAATATCGCCACCACCATTATTTTCCTGTTGGTTGTGCGAATTTTCTGGCGTTATACCCACCCTGCCCCTGAACTACCGGACACTATGTCACCCCGGATGAAAACTTTGGCACATGCAGGTCATCTGGCTTTGTATTTTATGCTGATTGCCCTACCTGTCACCGGCTGTTTATATAGCTGGAGTCTGGGCTATCCAGCACCAGTGCTATATTTATTTAACCTGCCGGCACTGATTTCAGAAAATCCGGCTGTAACCGCGATCGTAAAACCCCTGCATATCTGGCTTTCCTGGGCAGTTGGCTTACTTTTAGTTGGACATATTTTCGCAGCACTGAAACATCATTTTATCGATAAAGATCATGTACTCAACAGCATGACCCGACAATCCAAATCTTCTAAAAAATAATCTGCAAAACCACACTCAATCAGCTTTCATTGCAAAGCTGATTTTATTTTAAGAACTCGGTCATGCAGCCTTTCAGACTGTTTGCAATAGCCTGTTGCGTGAGTTTTGACTTTACTTCTTCATCCAGAGTCGCTTTCAGTAAAGTGCTTGCCGGAATATCCTTGAGTGCATGCTCACCTACACATGAACAGACATTTTGCTCAAGTTCAGCTTTATTTTTGTCCTGCATAAAATAGGTCGAGGCAGTCCAGAATTTAGATGCTTTCAATTCTTTTGCACATTGGTATTCAATCACGGGTTTTAAAGTACGCTGTGTCAAAGTCATATCTGCATTTGAGCAGGCAGATATCAACACGCTACTGATGAGTAGAATTACATGTTTCAACTTCATATCCATCTATAAAAAACAAAGGCAGAGCGTACCCTGCCTGTTATCTAAAAACTTAAACCAGGGCACGGATCTGGTTGATCCATTGCTCTTTATCAGCATCGGTAATAAAAGAAGCTTCAAATGAGTTGATGGCCAACTGCTTCAATTCCTCGTTGCTTAAATCCAGTGCTTCAGCAATGGCAATAAAATTGTCATTCATATAACCACCAAAATAAGATGGATCATCTGAATTGACCGTGACATGCACACCTTGCTGTAAGAGGCGACGGATATTATGCTGCTGCATATCATCCACGACGCAGAGTTTCAGGTTTGACAATGGGCAAACCGTCAGTGGCATCTTTTCTGCGATCAGGCGCTGCATTAACGCCGGATCTTCTTCCGAACGTACACCATGATCAATACGATTCACTTTCAGCAAATCTAAAGCTTCCCAGACATAGGCTGCCGGGCCTTCCTCACCTGCATGTGCTACAACCAAGAAACCTGCTTCACGCGCTTTAGCAAAGACACGTTCAAACTTTGAAGGTGGATGCCCGACTTCACTTGAGTCCAAACCGACTGCAATAATCTGGTCTTTATAAGGTAAGGCCTGTTCCAATGTTGCAAATGCAGCACCTTCACTTAAATGACGCAAGAAGCACATAATCAGATGTGAACTGATACCCAGTTTAGTTTTGGCATCATCACAGGCTTTTTGCAAGCCGTTGATCACGGTTGAAAAAGCAACGCCACGGTCGGTATGGGTCTGTGGATCAAAGAACATTTCAGTATGCACGACCCGGTCTTCAGCACATTTCTCAAAATACGCCCAGGCCAGATCATAAAAATCCTGTTCATGAATCAATACAGCTGCACCAGCATAATAAATATCCAGGAACGACTGAAGATTATGAAAGTTATACGCCTGTTTAACTTCTTCAACAGATTTATACGGGATGGCAATTTTATTACGCTGAGCGATCGCAAACATTAGCTCAGGCTCAAAAGTGCCCTCAATATGAACATGAAGCTCAGCTTTTGGCAAAGCTCGAATCAACTCAAGACGGTTCATCGCTTCTCCTCATGAAACCTAAAATAATAAAAAAAGGGTGCAAACTGAGTTTACACCCTTTCCAAATCTAGAAAAATTAGCCGCCAAATAGTGCGAATTTAAGCGTCCATAGTACTGCAATAATCCAGACCATATACGGTACAGTTGATGCCTTACCGGTTAACAATTTGATCAATGCATAGCTAATGAAGCCCATCGCAATACCATCCGCAATCGAATAGGTAAATGGCATAAATACAATGGTTAAAAATGCAGGGACTGCTTCTGTAATATCTTCCCAGTCAATATGCACGATACCTTGAATCATTAAGACACCGACAAATAACAGCGCTGGCGCTGTTGCAAAGCTTGGTACAGACTGTGCCAATGGTGCCAGGAACAAACAGGCAACAAACAGGATACCGACTACGACAGCAGTTAGACCTGTACGGCCACCGGCTGCTACGCCTGCAGAAGATTCAATGTATGGTGTAGTCGATGAGGTACCTAAAGCTGCACCTGCAACAATTGCAGAAGAGTCAGCAAAAAGTGCTTTTTTCAAACGCGGCAGTTTGCCATCTTTCAACAAGCCTGCACGGTGTGAAACACCTACGAGCGTACCGGTTGAGTCAAACAGATCAACCAGAAAGAAGACAAAAATCACGCCAATTAAACTGGCAGTGAACAGACCTTCAAAGCTCATTTGCATAAATGTGGGTGCAATCGATGGCACTGCGCCAACCACACCTTTAAATTCACTCAGACCCAATGCTGCTGAAATACCGGTTAACACCAAAATACTGATGATGATCGCACCACGCACTTTAAAGTGATGCATCACAACAACCAGAAGGAAACCAAATAATGCAAGTAAAACCGATGGTTGTTTTAAATCACCCAAACCTACCAATGTAGCGGGATTATCCACAATCAGGCCGGCATTTTTCAAAGCAATCAGCGCAAGAAATAAGCCAATACCACCACCGATGGCCAGTTTCAGCGACATTGGAATCGCATTGACAATGGCTTCACGGATTTTGAACATGCTGATCGCAATAAACACAAGACCGGAGATAAACACAGCCCCGAGTGCTGTTTGCCAAGGCACACCCATTCCCAAACATACAGAATAGGTAAAGAAGGCATTCAAGCCCATGCCTGGTGCAAGTGCAATTGGATAATTTGCAATCAAGCCCATGACTAAACAGCCAATCGCGGCTGCAAGACAGGTTGCTACAAAGACAGCCCCATGATCCATCCCCGTTTCGGACAAAATCATCGGATTGACAATAATGATGTAACACATCGTTAAGAATGTAGTTACACCGGCAAGAACTTCTGTACGGAAACTGGTTTTGTTTTCACTCAGTTTAAACAGACGTTCAAGCATACTTTCTGAAGATGGATTAGGAGTCGTCATGACCTAGCCCCTATTGAGTAAACTTAATGCTTTAAGCAAGCCGTCAAATAAATGAAACTTTATAAAAAAATTCATCAATTTTAAGGATGTGTTAGCAACGAATATGCCAGCATAGCCATTTGACGGGTTAAAATGTTGGAACAGCTTACAGCCCCAGGGCTATGCTATAAAAACCCAAAAAAAATCTAAACAAAAAAGCTGCATAACCTTTATGCAGCTTTATTTTCTCTATTTAAATCAAATGCTTAACAAGATGAATTCTGCTTCATCCTGATCGTTGGCAAATTATAACACATTGATTTCTTATTGCTTATTTGATTTTACACTTTATTAGAAATTAATATATTCCAGGTGAATATTTAAAAAATTTTATTATATTTATTATGGTTTTAATTTTATTAATCCAGCCCAATTGGCGGGAGGAAGATATATAACCTGCTTAATGTCGATGCCGATTGGATTCCAGCAATTTGCTTGAATCACGTCCATCGTTCAAGACATGACGGATCTTTTCATATTTTCTGATTTCTGACTGTTTATGGACACAAAATCCTAATAAACTGATCATTAAGGCAAAAACAGGGATAGCATATATTTTCATTTTTATTATGCTGCTTTGTAACACTATGCAATTATGCTAACAAAAAACCTAACAAACTTGTGACATAGTTTACATTTAACCCGATAGAAGGCATTTATTTATCTTCTAAAGATTAATTTTATGTCGTTTTATTTATTAATACTTAATTAATTTATAATTCTTTTTTTCAAAAAATCGATACTATTAAAAATTCTTTCAAATAAAAAATAAATAATTGAATTTAATATATTTTTAAAAATCTCTAAAAGAAGTTTATTCAAAATTAAAATATATAGATAAATGAAATCTAACCTATTCAATAGAAGTTATTTCGATTTATTTTATCGGCCTTTTCCAAGAATGCTCAACTTTAATTTTTAAAATAAAATGATCTAAATAAGGGAGATTTTGCGAGGGATTTCAAAGTGTTTAACGATATTTTTTATTTTTAACTATCTTGAAGTTTTCATTATGCAGTTCATCCACACTTCACTCATCATAGAGTCAAATCGTTGAACACTAGTTAAGAAGCTAACCATGATAAAGACATCCCAATATCCGGCATACATATCCTCATGCTGGATACTGGGAATCATCTCATTTATGCACTCAGTTGTTCATCACGCTTGAACACCAGTTCTCCTTTGAGTGAACTGTCTGCATCAAAATAATAGCCATCAGTATTAAAAGCTTTTAGCCCCTCTATACGATCAATTTTATTTTCAATCATAAAACGCGCCATGAGACCGCGTGCTTTTTTGGCATAGAAACTAATCACTTTATATTTGCCATTTTTCTGATCCAGAAATACCGGCTTGATAATGTCTGCCTGAATTTTGCACTCGTTGACTGATTTGTAATATTCATCAGAGGCGATATTCACCAGGATTTCAGAATTTGCTGCTGCTAGATCCTGATTAATCAGATCAGTAATGTGATGTGCCCAGAAGTCATATAGGTTATGCCCGCGGGAATTGGCCAATTTGGTTCCCATTTCCAGACGGTACGGCATCATCAAATCCAAGGGACGTAACAGTCCATATAATCCAGACAACATGCGTAAACGGTCTTGTGCATAGTGCAGATCTTCATGTTTTAAACTATAGGCATCCAGACCTGTATAGACATCGCCTTTAAATGCAAAAATCGCCTGACGGGCATTGGCTAAATTAAAATCCGGTTGCCAGTCATTAAAACGTGCGGTATTTAAAGTGGCAATTTTTTCACTAACACTCATTAAGCTGGAAATTTCTGTTGCAGAAAGTGTGCGACAAACGTTGATCAAGTCCTGTGAATGTTCTAATAATCTCGCTTGAGTAAATTGGTCAGTCGGTAATGGAGTATCGTAATCGAGAGTTTTGGCTGGAGAAATTAAAGCGAGCATGGCAACCTGGTCAAAAAATGATTAATCAAACTATATCAGTCTGCTTATTTTAATTCCAATTCATGTTTTTATTCACCATAATCGTTAAAATGCACGATTCTCCTGTTAATCATCGGTTTTTATATGCCCGAGCAAATTTTTCTTCAAGGGCCTGCGGGTCAGATTGAAGTTTTTGTGGATTATCCTCAGGGTGAAGTGAAAGGATTCGCGGTAGTTTGTCACCCCCATCCATTGCAAGGCGGTACACCACAACATAAGGTTCCGGTTTTACTGGCACAAATGTATCTGGAACGTGGCTGTATTGTGTATCGTCCAAGTTTCCGTGGTTCTGGTCAAAGTGAAGGTATACATGACGAGGGCTTCGGTGAGACGGATGATGTATTAGAAGTCATTCGGTTCGCTCGCAACCAGCATATTGCCCTGCCTTTTTATGCAGGCGGTTTTAGTTTTGGTGCGCATGTCATGGCAAAAAGCTATGCAGCCTTACCGGTAGAATTGCAACCAAAGCAAACCATTTTATGTGGTCTGCCGACTGCAACAGTGGCTGGTATTCGCCATTATGTGACGCCCGCCATTAAAGGCGACATTCTGTTCATTCATGGTGAAGCCGATGAGGTGACTTTGCTCTCAGATATGATTGAATGGGCAAAGCCACAACGCCATTTAGTGACCGTATTACCTGGTGCCAACCACTTCTTTACCGGCTATTTAAAGCAATTGCGGATCGCAATGACCCGGTACTTAGCGCTTGGCTAAATAAAAAAACCCATCAAATGATGGGTTTTTTTATTAAAAGACAAAATCTTCTGCAAAAATTTCATACATCACAGCCCGATATTTAGGCTTATCGATGTAACGGATAATTTTTCCGACCAAGCGTTCTGCAATTTTACGGCTAGCCCAGTTTTCTTCTGCTACCGGGTAGCTTAAGACTTGAATCCCTAGTGTATTGAAAGCATAGGCCACAACACAATGCACTGCCTCATGTCCATAATGATGACCATGTGCAGTTTCACGAATCCAGATACCAACTTCAGGTATTTCATCATGAAGTCGATGCAAACCACATAGTCCAATAAATTCTTGTGTTTCAATATGACGGATAACAAATACATATTCTTTATGATCGGTCATATTTTCCAGCCAATTTTTCCAGACTGTTGCAAATTCCTTTTCAGATTCTGGTGCATCCCACGCCATAAAACGTGTCAAACTCGGCGTAATTGAAGCATAAGTTTCTTTGGCATCGGCTGATTTAAAACAATTCAGGATCAAGCGTTTACTTTGCAGTGTAGGCAAAGCTGATTGAGTCTGTTGAATTAGCTCTTCCATTCAAACTCGCTAAAGCGTTCCTGCTCTTTTAGAGAGGTTTCCACTGCCTGTGCAAGCTGATTAAGCAAACTTCTTTCGGTGATACGATCCAGCCAGTCCTGTTCTTCTTCAGGATATGAGGCAATCTCACAGACCAGATGCCCTTGTTCATCTCTGGTTTCGCAACTCACTGATAAAGGCAGCGCATGTTCTTCTACGCTGACGGCAACCTGAGCACCACTTTGGCTTAAGGTCTGAAAACCGTATTTACCTAATTTTTCGGCAAGTAAATGTGCTACATATTCCTGGGTTTCTTGACCATCCCGTGGTGTTTGGCTCTGGGTATTGGCCATGAATTTTAATTTTCGCATCGCTACTTCCAAATGGCTTTTTTCTTATATGGGTTTAGCATAAGCAATATAAACAAAACAGCCAAGCAAAAGCTTGGCTGTTTCACATAATTTTAAAAATTATTCTGATACTTGAATTGGCAGTCCTGCGATTGAGGTCAATTCTGTGAAGGTCGGGAAACTGGTTGCGACCGTTTCGGTTCCGACAATCTTGATCTGCTCCGAATTACGCAAACCGGCAATCGAAAAACTCATCGCGATACGGTGATCGTGATGCGATTCAATTTCACCACCCGTAAAGATTGGCAACCAGTCACCGGACTTACCCTTACCTTCAATGATGATGCCATCTTCAGTTGGGGTACAGTCGATGCCCATGGTTTGAAGACCATCTGCCATGACCTGAATACGATCCGATTCTTTCACGCGAAGCTCGGCAGCACCGGTCAAAATTGTCTGACCTTCAGCACATGCAGCGGCAATGAATAGCGCCGGGAATTCATCAATTGCTAATGGCACCTGATCTTCCGGCATATGAATCCCTTTTAATGTACGTGTACCACGAATACGGATATCAGCAATCGGTTCACCGCCTGCAATACGCTCGTTTTCAACTGTAATGTCCGCACCCATTTGCTTGAGGATTTCGATCACACCAGTACGGGTCGGGTTAATGCCTACCGCTTCAAGGGTGACGTCCGAATTTTCAGTAATGGCCGCACCCACCATAAAGAAGGCTGCTGAAGAAATATCTGAAGGCACTTGAATGTTGGTACCCACTAACTTGCCGCCACCTTGCAGGGAAATTCGGTTGCCTTCTGTTTTCACTTCATAACCAAATGCACGCAGCATACGTTCAGTATGGTCGCGTGTTGGTTCTGGTTCAGTCACCGAAGTTTCACCTTCCGCCCATAGACCTGCAAGTAGAATCCCTGATTTCACCTGAGCAGAGGCCATTGGCAAATCGTACTGAATCCCTTTAAGGTTTTGATTGCCGGTGATGGATACAGGTGGTGTACCGCGTTCACCTGTGGTCTGAATTTGCGCACCCATTTCACGTAAAGGCTTGGCAATACGCTCCATTGGACGCTTGGATAAAGATGCGTCACCAGTCATGACTGAATCAAATTTTTGTGCAGCCAGCATACCCGACAACAAACGCATTGAAGTGCCCGAGTTGCCCATATAAATGGCAGACTGTGGCGCTTTAAGGCCATGCATGCCAACACCATGAATGGTCACTTCACCATTTTTAGGGCCTTCAATGCTCACACCCATATCACGGAAAGCTTGCAGTGTCGCTAAAGCATCTTCACCTTCCAGAAAGCCGGTCACATGCGTGGTGCCTTCAGCAATCGCACCAAACATGATCGAGCGATGTGACACAGATTTGTCACCTGGCACGGTAAATTTACCCTGAAATTTCTTGGCACCCGGCTGAATGGTAAATTGTTGTGTCACTTTATTTTTCTCCATGAAAGGTTTCTTGGCGAGCATATGGTTGAAATGCTGGCGAGCTGCCTGCGCATGACCCAATAAGCCCATCAATGCGTGGGAATCTTCATCTTCAATCAATTTGCGAATAATCGCGAGCTGCTGTTCAAAGCCATCAACAGCATTCAGAACTGCTTTTTTGTTGGCAAAAAAGATGTCATGCCACATTTGTGGATCGCTAGCGGCAATTCGCGAGAAATCCCGGAAGCCACCGGCAGCATAACGAAATATATCTAAATTGTCTTCACGCTTGGCCAATTGCTCAACCAGGTTAAAGGCCATGAGATGCGGAAGATGACTGGTATGCGCCAGCACTTCATCGTGCTTGTCGACATCCATACAAATCACTTCGGCTTTCGCCGCTTGCCACAGCTGAATCAGTTTATCGACGGCCCAGTCTGCACTGCTTGGCAGTGGCGTCAAGATCACCTTGTGATTGGCAAATAAATCAACTTTACCTGCATGCACCCCGGTATGCTCGGCACCTGCAATCGGATGGCCCGGTACAAAACCTTCAGGCAGTTCATCGCCAAAAACCGCTTTCGCTGCATCGACCACATTACCTTTGGTACTACCCACATCAGTAATAATGGTATTGGCAGATAAATAAGGCTTGATAGCTTCCAGCACCTTTTGCGTGGCACGTACCGGCAATGCCAGTACCACCAGATCAGCGCCTTTGACCGCCTCTACAGGATCGGCATAGCCTTCGGAAATCAGGCCAAGAGATTTAGCATCTTCCAAAGTCTTTTGTGAACGTGTCGATGCAACAATGTCATTGGCCAAATGCTCGGCTCGAATGACACGCGCCAGACTTGAACCAATCAGTCCAAGCCCGATAAATGCAACTTTTTCAAACAGTGGCTGCGACATGGTTTAAGCTTTTGCCTCTAAACCGAGTACTTTAGCCAATGCGCTCAATAATTTCGCATTTTCTGCTTCAGTACCAATCGATACGCGAATGTGATTTGAAATACCAACCGGACGCACAATCACCCCTTGTTTGAGCAAACCATTGAAGGTTGCTGATGGGTCTGCCTGTACATCTACCAGAATAAAGTTGGCACGTGAAGGCACATAGTTAAGACCCAAAGCCTTAAAGCCAGCTTCAAGTTGCGCCATACCGGCTTTATTCACTTCACGAGAACGCGCGATAAAGTCTTCATCTTTCAGTGCAGCCACCGCAGCCACCATCGCAAGATGGTTGACATTAAATGGCTGACGAATACGATTGAGATAATCCGTCACTTCTACTGAAGCCAGAGCAAAACCAACACGTAGTGCAGCCAAACCATAGCACTTCGACAAAGTACGGCTAACGATCAGGTTTGGATATTGCGCGAGGAATTTCAAGCTGTTGAAGTTTTCCGGGAAATATTCCACATAGGCTTCATCCAGAACCACGATGACATTGGCAGGAACTTTTTGCATGAACGCTTCAAATTCAGCTTCTTCAAACCAGGTTCCTGTTGGATTATTCGGGTTTGCAATGAAGACGAGTTTGGTATTGTCTTGAATTGCAGCCGCCATTGCTTCCAAGTCATGCGAAAAGCCTTTAGCTGGCACTTCAATCGCTTGTGCATTAATGGCTTGAGTCACCAATGCATAAACTGCAAAAGCATGCTGGCTATACACCACCGAATCATTTTCTGAAACGAATGCGCGGGCAAACATTTCCAGTAAGTCGTTTGAACCATTCCCCAAGGTAATCTGATCGTGATTAAAACCAAACTGAGCCTTGATCTGATCTTTCAGGATAAAACCACCACCATCCGGATAACGGCCAATTTCAGAAATTTCCGCAGCGACCGCTTCTTTGACTTTATCTGAACAACCCAGCGGATTTTCATTTGAAGCCAGTTTGACGATATCGGTAAGCCCCAACTCGCGCTCAAGTTCACTGATCGGCTTACCCGGTTGATATGGCTTTAATTTTGAGATGCCTGAATTGGCTGGAACAAACGACATTTTAGACTTCCAATTTTAGGTATAAAACAGTGGTCAGCACCCTCGCCCTGACCACGGATAGCTGACTTAAAGTACAGCTGCAGGATATGAACCGAGCACGCGAACTTCTTTAACCAAAGGACGAATTTCTTCAATGGCTGCTTTCACGTGTTCCTGCTCAATATGGCCTTCAAGATCAATGAAGAACACATAAGCCCATTTTTCAGGAAGTGCAGGACGGGTTTCAATGCTGGTCAGACTGATATTGTGCTTGGCAAACGGCGCCAGAATTTCCAGCAAAGCCCCGGCACGATCATGTGCTGAAATCAGTAATGAAGTCTTGTCATTACCACTTTGTGGCACTTTCTCACGGCCAATCACCAGGAAGCGTGTGGTATTTTCCGGATTGTCCTCGATATTGCTGTGCATGATTTCGAGATCATAAATGCTCGCAGCAATTTCAGAGGCAATTGCAGCAGAATGCCATTCATTACGAATACGGCGTGCTGCTTCCGCATTGGAACTTAAAGCGACACGTTCCACACCTGGATAATGCGCATCCAGCCACTTACGGCACTGTGCCAAAGTCTGCTGATGCGCATAAATCTGTTTGATGCTGTCTTTACGGGTATTTTCAGAAATCAGGAACTGATGGTGAATCGGTAATTCAACTTCGCCAATCACATTCAGGTTCGAGGTTTTGAAACAGTCCAACGTATGGTTGACCACGCCTTCAGAGGAATTTTCTACCGGTACCAGACCATAATGGGCACTGCCCGCTTCCACATCACGGAAAACTTCATCAATGGTCGGTAAAGGACGAACCACAGCATCATGACCAAAGTGCTTGAGTACCGCAGAATGGGTATAAGTCCCGACTGGGCCAAGGAAAGCAATGCTTTGCGGAGCTTCAAGTGCCAGACAGGCCGACATGATTTCACGGAACAGACGTGCTATGGTGGTATCAGACAATGGCCCTTCATTACGTTCCATGACATTACGCAAAACCTGAGCTTCACGTTCTGGACGGTAAAACAGCGGATTCTCTTCTGAGGCAAATTTTGCTTTTGCCACTGCTTCAGCCAAACGTGCCCGACGGTTAATCAATTGCTGAATTTGCTGATCAACAGAATCGATATCTTCACGAATTTTTGCCAAATCAAGAGAAGTCGTGGTGTTTTGATCGTCGTTGATCATTGTTCTGTCGCCCTTCATAAACCTTATCTGTTCAGTATAACAATAGTGAGCTTTCAAATGTTACGCAATATGGCATTGGTAGATTAAGTCTTAAAAACATACAGTTGATTTTAACCGTTTATCGCTTTTAGTCATATCTGGTAACATTTACTTCAGCTTTTCTGCTTGATTTACATTATTAAATTGTAAACTTTGCCTGTCCATATTAACTGATTTTAAGGAATATGAAATATCACTATTTCTTAATCTATATAGCGGTTTTAAACATAAGAAAATTAAAATAATTGCTTTGCAAACGTCATTTTTGAACCATTCATATCTAAGATAGATTTCACAATAAAATGCACACTCTGCAACCCCATTTTTATCGACTTCTCTTTGATTTCACTTATTTTTTCACATTAAATCACTACTCAATTACAAAGCAGAGACGATTTTTTAACCAATCATAGATAGTCTAACTTAAAACAAGCGTTTGGGTGTCAGTCATGCCAAAAAGAATAGCTGTACTTTTGACGAATAATTTTGAAGATCAGGAATATCTTGAACCCGTTGCAGCCTTGCTGGAAGCAAAGCATAGCATCTGTAATATTGAGTTTAATGCAGGAAAAGTGGTCTATGGTCTGCATGGCTGTTCTGCAGTGACGATTGACCGGGACATCGAACAAATCAGTATTGATGATTTTGATGCCTTGCTGATTCCTGGCGGTGAATCTGCAGTTTCTTTATCTACCGATATGCGGGTGCTGCAATTTATCCAGGCTTTTAATCAAGCCAAGAAAACCATCTTTAGTTTATGTGATGCATCATTATTACTGTGTGAAGCAGATGTGCTGAAAAATCGAATTATTACCAGTATTCGCGCGCATGCCAGTCGCGTACAACGTGCCGGTGGAACATATTATGATGCGGAACTGGTGAATGACAATAATCAGTTGATTTCATCGCGCCTACCCAATGATTTACCCATTTTTATTCATGAATGTTTGGATGTTTTAAAATCATAAAGTCTTAAAAAATATTTCCCATCTTGGCCATGTTCTCCCCTATAAAAAAGAGTCCTTCGGGACTCTTTTTTATGGTTGAGCTATTAACGCCCTAACAGACCGCGGGCCACAATCTCCTTCATGATTTCATTGGTACCCCCATAAATCCGCTGGATCCGCGCATCAACGAAGAAACGTGAAATTGGATATTCAGTCATATAGCCATAACCCCCAAATAATTGCAGGAGATTGTCCGCGATTTTCATCTGCATATCGGTAGAAAAACTTTTCAATGCCGCTGCAGTTTCTACATCCAGCTTCCCTTGCATATAAAGCTCAAGATTCTGGTTATAAAATGCTGCAGTTGCCAATTCATCAATTTTCGCTTGCGCCAACACAAAACGAGTATTCTGGAATTGACCGATCGCCTGACCAAAAGCCTGACGCTCTTTCACATATTGTGTGGTCACATCGATCGAGCCACGAATGGCGCCTAGAGCGGTGGCAGCGATGGCGGTACGCTCACGTGGCAATTCCTGCATCAGGTAAGCAAATCCCTGTCCCGGCTGACCCAGTAATTGGTCCTTTGGCACTTTAACATTGTCGAAGAACAGTTCAGACGTATCCTGAGCATGCAGACCAATCTTGTCCAGATTGGTGCCTTTTTTAAAGCCTTCCAGATGGGTATCGACCAGCAGCAATGAAACGCCTTTAGCTCGGGCTTGAGGATCGGTTTTGACCGCAAGCACCACCAAGTCAGCATGCTGACCATTGGAAATGAAGGTTTTTGAGCCATTTAACAGATAATATTCATCCTGCAAGATGGCACTAGTACGCATGGCTTGCAAATCTGAACCTGCACCTGGCTCGGTCATGCCGATCGCACCGACCACTTCACCGGTGACCATTTTTGGTAACCAGTATTTTTTCTGTTCTTCAGTACCAATATGCAGGATATACGGTGCTGCAATATCGGAATGACAAGACAGACCTGTGGCAATGGCACTGTATCCGGCACGTGCAGATTCTTCGATCAGCATCAAGGAATAATCGGTCGGCACCCCATAGCCACCATATTCTTCTGGAACATCGACACACAAGAAGCCATTTTCACCGAGTGCATTCCAGACTGAACGCGGCATCAGACCTTCACGTTCCCACTGGTCGTAGTACGGTGCGACATGTTCGTTCATAAAGCGTTTAAAATTATCGCGGAATAATTCTAGATCGGCATCGTAGGCAAGCATTCTATTGTCCTTGTTGTTTATCATTTTAGTTTCCTTTTCACAGACTATCGACTTTCCTGCTCCCTGTCATGTGCCGGCATTCATCTTTTTACTAACTTCACAGTCAATAAAAAAGGGAAGCCGAAGCTTCCCTTTTAGACATGAAAGACAGACTCAAAATTAGTGAGCGTTATTGCCTTCTTGTGCCATTTTTTCGTCAATTTCTGCAGGATTTGCTAAAGCATAGTTCAGCTTGTCCATATCTAACTGTCCCACCCATTTCGCAACCACTAAAGTCGCCAAAGAGTTACCGACCAGATTGGTCAAGGCACGAGCTTCAGACATGAAACGATCGATACCGAGAATCAATGCCAGACCTGCAACAGGAATATTCCCTACAGCAGCCAAAGTTGCCGCCATCACAATAAAGCCTGAACCAGTCACGCCTGCCGCACCCTTAGATGAGATCAGAAGTACCAGAAGCAGGGTAATTTGATGAGACAAGTCAAGTTGCGTATTGGTTGCTTGCGCAATAAAGATTGCAGCCATCGTCAAGTAAATCGACGTACCATCCAGGTTAAATGAATAACCAGTTGGAATCACCAGACCTACCACCGACTTCTCTGCACCGGCAAGTTCCAGTTTCTTCAACATACGTGGCAGTACTGATTCTGAAGATGACGTCCCCAGTACAATCAGAAGTTCTTCGCGAATCAGGCGGATCATCTTCATGATGCTGAACCCTGCGAAACGCGCAATTGAGCCCAATACGATGAAAATAAACAGTACGCAGGTAACATAGAAACAAATGATCAACTGTGCCAGCTGAGCAAGAGAACCAATACCATATTTACCAATTGTAAACGCCATTGCACCAAATGCACCAATTGGAGCAAGTTTCATCACCATGTTCACGATGTTGAAAAACACATGTGAAATCTGGTCGATGAGTTTCAGGACTGGCTTGCCTTGATCACCGAGCTTATGCAGTGCAAAACCAAAGATGATCGCGAACAATAGAACCTGCAGGATTTCGCCTTCCGCAAATGCGCCCACAACCGTATTTGGAATGATGTTCATCAGGAAGTCGATAGTCGATTGTGACTCACCTGAAGCAACATATTTACTGATGCCACTAGTATCCAGTGAAGCAGGATCAACGTTCATGCCCACACCAGGCTTGACGATGTTAATCACGACCAGACCGATGACCAAAGCAATCGTGGATACGATCTCGAAGTAAAGTAAAGCCACACCACCAGTTTTACCGACTGATTTCATGCTTTCCATACCTGCAATACCGCTCACTACGGTACAGAAAATTACAGGTGCGATAATCATTTTAATCAGACGGATAAATGCATCACCAAGCGGTTTAAGCTGTTCGCCCAAGCCAGGGACATGCTGTTCTACGCCATTGATAATTTGCGTACCACTAGGCGAAAAATGCCCGACCAGAATACCTGCGATAATGGCCACAATCACTTGAAAATACAGTGACTTATAAATTGGTTGTTTCGCCATAATAAATCTACTTGAACGATATCAAAAATAAGAAAGACCATTTTGAGAAATATACTGACCTCTTCATCCCTTCTCAGGATGAACCGGATCAAGTCTCAAAAGGCTCAAGAGAATGTTCAAAAATGATAATCAGCCATGCATTGAATCTGACACTCAAGTATCAGACCAAAGTATTAAATGGGAGAAAGAGATTAAGAAAAATTAAACAGACTCTAAAAATTGCCTAAATTTTACCGAATATTCAGACTAAATGTGCATAACTTATTATGCGCTTGTTTATGTTTTAACCAGAATAGATTAGACATTAGTCGATAATCAGATTTAACTGATTGTTTTACGTATACTGAAATGTTTATGGATTTTCACCCTCTCCCTTGACATTAATATTTTCTGCAAGCTGTAAAAAGTTATGAATACCAAAAGAAATATTTATAAAGATTTCGAACATCCCTTTGCCCAATATGTACGCATTGTGGGTAAAGGGAAAAATGGCGCCCGCTCTCTCTGCTATGATGAAGCCTATCAAGCCTTCAGTATGATTTTGAAAAATGAAGTGCTGGATGTGCAGTTAGGTGCATTCTTGATGTTATTGCGGGTCAAGGAAGAATCTGTAGATGAGTTGGCCGGTTTTGTACAGGCGACACGTGACCAGCTGAGTTTCAAAAAACTGGATGTCGATCTGGACTGGTCTTCATATGCGGGCAAGCGCAAGCATTATCCATGGTTTATTCTGGCAGCCCTGACACTGGCCAAGCATGGTTATAATATTGTGATGCATGGTGCCTCGGGCCATACCATGAACCGCGTTTACACCGAACAGGTGCTGACTTACTTAGGCTATCCAATCTGTCAAAATGATGCCGAGGTTGAACAGCAACTTCTACAACAGCATTTTGCTTACATACCGTTAGAAGTAATTTCTCCGATTCTTGCAGACTTGATTGCGCTGCGTAATGTCATGGGCTTACGCTCCCCAATTCATACCCTGGCGCGTCTGATCAATCCCTTTAATGCCAAAGCGACCCTGCAAGCCATTTTCCATCCAGCATATCGTGGTTCGCATCAGCAAGCAGCTTTCCGCTTGGGCTATAAAAATAGTGCCGTGATTAAAGGTGAAGGGGGCGAATTCGAGCGTAATCCGGATGCCAAAACGCTCATCTGTGGCATTAAAGATGGCCTGCTCTATGAGCATGAATTGCCAAAGCTCACTGACAACCGCAGTCCAATTGAAGAAAAACTGGATCTGGCGCTATTTAAGGCTGTCTGGGACGGTCAGCAAAGCCATGATTATGGCGAGATTGCAGTGATAGAAACTATGGGCATTGCGCTATATACCATGGGCGTGTGTGACAGCTTTGAAGCTGCGATGCAAAAAGCCAAAATCTTATGGGCGAATCGCCACACGGTTTAATCTTGTGCAAAAGAAAAAAGCATTGTTCAGTGAATGAACAATGCTTTTTTTAATTGTATTGCTATTGGCTGGGAATTAAGCCTTAAACAAAACGAATCGGCTTGAATTCAGGTTCATTCTTGTGATGATCATCATCACACTCTTCACCCTCTTCTTTAGTACCGCGATCGATATAACCGCTGCGCTCATTTTCAGGCAGGTTTTTCATTTCCCAGGCATACACTGCCTGCATACAGGTCTGACGTTGTTCTGGTGTCAAGGCTACACCGTTTGGCCACTTTCCAATTTCGACTGCTGTTCTTAGGCGTTCAACAATCTCAGGATTGAGTACGGCAAGCATTTGTTCAATATTCATGATTTAATCCTGCTTAAAATAATCAAAGTCCTGATTCCACCCCAGTTTGGTTCGACAGGCATTATAAAAGTCATAACCCGGTGGATGCAGAAGATTCAGTTTAAAGGGATGCTTGCGAATATGGACGCTATCACCCACATTCAAAGACACACTGTGTTGTCCATCCGCACTAACCATCGGCAGTACGCGATTTTCACGAATCAGTAATTTAATTTCACTATGTCCACCGACCACAATCGGGCGTGAAGACAAGGTATGCGGATGCATCGGTACCAAGGCAATCGCATCCATACTTGGATGTACAATCGGGCCACCACCAGAAAGCGCATAAGCTGTAGAACCAGTCGGCGTAGAGACTATCAGGCCATCGCTGTGCTGACGATAGACATATTGCCCATCAATATTCAGCTCAAAATCGATCATATGTACCGATTTCCCTGAATGTAGCACCACATCATTTAGAGCAATGGCATCGTAAATCACTTCACCTTTGGAGCGAATTTCGACTTCGAGTAAAAAGCGTCGCTCAGTCTGAAAGTCACCCTTTAATACCTGATCCAGCTTGAATATCACTTCAGTCGGCTTGATATCCGTTAAAAAACCCAGACGACCACGGTTAACCCCGATCACCGGGGTATTGTACTTGACCAAGGCGCGTGCTGCATGTAATAGCGAGCCGTCACCGCCCACGACAATCACCAGATCCACCACCTCACCCAATAAGGCACGACTGACGGTTTGGGTATTTTGATAGGGAACAAGTTCAGCTGTCGCTGCATCAAAAACTGGGTGTAGGCCTAAATTGAGAAGATGATCGTGAATAAGGCATAAGGTTTCAACCACCGACGATTTATCAGGACGTCCTATTAACCCGATATTTCGAAAGGTCTTATGGGAAATTTGCACCAGTGTCGTCGCTCCGCTACGAATCCTGCTTATCATAACATTAAGCTATACCTGGATGACAATTTATAACAGTGCTTCATAGGTAGGAAATTATTTGAAATATATTCGAATTAAGGAGAAATTGTGGGTTTTCATTTTAATTTTAAGCGCATTTCTTGATTAAATATTGCAAAATAATGAAAAGCTTCGCATGATTAGCACAATTTCACAGGATCTTATAAGTATTTATGAAATCTGAACGTGGCATGGGGTTTCTTGCCTTAATTTTTTCTATTATCGTCATTTCTATCTTTGTAGCATTTAGTATCTATTTGATTAGATTAGACAATATTGTGCGCGACAAGTTTGAAGGTCAGCGCTGGGATATTCCAGCCAAGGTCTTCGCACGTCCGATGGAAGTGTACGTGAATGCCCCAGTCAGTCTGCAGGATTTCCAACAAGAATTAAAATTACTCGGTTATAAAAATTCGGATAGTTATACCAAATCAGGCAGCTTTGTCACCACGGGTAATACCCTATATGTGCATACACGCGGCTTTGATTTTGGTGACCGGGTTGAACCGGAGCAAATATTAAAAGTCAGTTTCAGCGGTGAACAGATTGCAGAAGTCAGCGCGACCAAACCATCTTCAAGCGGTATTGCACGTTTAGAACCTTTATTAATAGGCGGGATTTATCCGCAGCATAACGAAGACCGTGTGCTGATCAAGCTAAATAAAGTGCCTAAGCCCTTGATCGAAGCGCTGATCGCGACCGAAGACCGTAAGTTCTATGAGCATCATGGGGTTTCACCGCGTGGTATTGCACGTGCCGTAGTCAGCAATATTACCGGTGGTAAACGTCAGGGTGGCTCAACCTTGACCCAGCAGCTGATCAAAAATTTCTATTTAACCCCTGAGCGCACCTTAAAACGTAAAGTGAATGAAGCCTTTATGGCGATGCTGATTGAATTGCATTATGACAAGAATGAAATTCTGGAAGCTTATCTGAATGAGGTAAATCTCGGCCAGAATGGTAACTACTCCATTAATGGTTATGGTCTGGCATCGCAGTTTTATTTTGGCCTGCCACTGCGTGAACTGAATATTTCCCAGCAAGCATTTTTGGTGGGTTTAGTCCAAGGCCCGAGTCTATACAATCCATGGCGCAATCCTGAAAGTGCGAAAAAACGCCGTGATATCGTCCTGAATAATATGCTGGTGATGGGCTATCTGACTCAGGAAAAATATGAAAAAGAAACCGCACGTCCGTTAAATGTCATTTCAAAACCGACTTTAGGCCCTGCCCGCTTCCCGGATTTTCTGGATATCGTACGTCGTCAATTACGCACAGATTATCAGGAAACCGATCTGACCAATCAGGGTCTGCGCATTTTCACCACTTTAGACCCTCTGGCCCAAACCCGAATTCAGGACAGTTTTAAAGAAACGGTGGCGCGTTTAAGCAAATCCAATCCGGGTCGCCTGAAAGATTTACAGGGCGCAGTATTAGTATCGCATCCGGAAAATGGCGAACTGGTGGCCGCAGTGGGTTCTACTCAAGATTTTACCGGCTTTAACCGTGCAGTCGATGCCAAGCGTCAAGTCGGTTCCCTGCTAAAACCGGTGATCTACCTGAGTGCCCTGGAATCGAACCGTTATCATTGGGCAAGCCCAATTGAAGACAGTGAAATCAGCATCAAGAGTGATGGCAAAACCTGGACGCCGAAAAACTATAGTGGTCGCGGACATGGTGTCATTCCAATGTCACAAGCCTTATCGCAATCTTATAACCTGTCCACTGTGCGTTTAGCACAAGAATTTGGCCTGTCTACCTTTATTAATCATCTGAAAAAATTTGGTGTAACTTCAGATATTCCATCTTATCCGTCGATTTACTTGGGTGCGGTAGATATGTCCCCGATGGAAGTGATGAATATTTACGGCAACTTTGCTACAGGCGGCTTTAAATACCCAACCAAAGCGATTCGCTCTGTGGTGGATGCCAACGGCCGCTCTCTGGATCGTTATAGCCTGAGTGTGCAACCGACCATTGATCCGGCTTCTGCTTATGCTCTGAATTATGGCTTACAACAGGTCATGTCGAATGGTACAGGTCGTGCAGCCTATAACAGCTTACCACGTAGTCTGAATCTTGCCGGCAAATCCGGTACCACGAATGACAGCCGTGACTCATGGTTTGCCGGATACTCAGGTAATTATATGACCGTGGTTTGGCTCGGTCTGGATGACAACAAAGTCACTGGCTTGACCGGTTCTTCAGGTGCCCTGCCCGTGTGGACCAATGTCATGAAACAACTACGCCAAAAACCGGTGAATTTGCCACAGCCGAATGAAATCGAATGGCATTGGCTGGATCGTTATACCGGTCATTTATCGGCACAAGGCTGTGAAGGCGCCATGTATATCCCGATTTCGCGTCATGCCCTGCCAAATCAGGCAACTGCCTGCGGCATCTCGCATTATGCGACGGAACCTTATGATATTGATTCAGAACCTGAGCCATCTGATGCTGAACAGGATGATATGAGTCGCTATATACAAGAAAGTGAAACAGAAATAGAACGCGATCTTGAGAGCGAAACCCGTATTATCGCCAGTGGAAGTTATAGCCATTAATTGAGTCTATGTTTATGTTAAGAAAAATCCTCCCTGGTTTGCTCATCCTCAGTCTGGTGGGCTGCCAAAGTATCTCTGAGCCAGAAAAGCCAGTTACCCCAGTCAAGCCTGCGACGGAAAAACCTAAGGCAAAAACGCCAGACAGCGTAGTGATTACGCCTTATGACCGTCCTGACATCAAACGTCAGAAAATTGTCATTCCTGAACAGAAGCCGAAAAGCCAAAAGTTTGATGATGGCCGTAATCTGCCGGCTTTCAAGAGTCTGATGCAGCAAACCCAGCAGGCCTATACCAAGCAGCAGTTCGCTCAAGCTGAAGCGTCTGCAACTCAGGCACAGCGACTGGCCCCTCAGGCACCGGAAACCTATTTATACTTGGGTATGATTGCTAACCGTAAAAATCAGCCAGCAAGCGCCGATACTTTTGCCTTACGTGGCCTGAGTTATGCACAATCTAGTGCCATGAAAAAGCAGCTTTGGCAAGTGCGCCTTAAATCTGCTCAGTTGCGGAAAAATGCCAAAGCGATTCAGCAAGCCCAACAGGCACTCAAAAAGCTTTAAGATAATTTTCTATAGAAACTGACTTACTAATAGAAAGTTTATTTTATAAATAAAGTGTTTAAATATAGCGAATCCCGGCAATGCCATAAGCATGCTGGCTTTTTGCATAATCGAGCTCATCAGTCTTCATTCCGCCTAAAGCAAAAACCGGAATCTGTACCTGCTCTGCCATTTGCTTGAATTGTTCCCAGCCTAGCGCACGCGTGTCCGGATGCGTTGCGGTCGCCAGTACCGGACTAAGTAAAGCCGCTTCACAACCGATCTGTTCTGCATGCATTAAAGCGCTCAGGTCATGACAAGCCGCCAGATAACGATAACCAGATTTCAATTCGCCTTGTTTCAAGTCCATCAATTGAGTCTGTTTTAGATGAATTGTGCGAATCGTCTGCTGCTGCAATTCATTCAGTTGTGACCAAAGCTGCTGATTAATGATTAACTTGGAGAGTTGATCTACCGGATACTGCTGTAATTGCATGATCCGTTCAGGCGTCGCTTCCACGCGCCAATACAACATTTGATCTGTATCCAGACTTGATAAGATATCCAGATCTTCAGCAATCTTGATGCGCTGCGGCCATTGCAGCTTTTGGATCATGGACTGATTGGCTTTCGGAAAATTCAGCCGACCAAGTTCTTCTCGGCTGTACCAGCGCCAAGGCTGTTTGATTTCAGCCAGTTGAGCAGGCTGTACTGAAGCATGGAAAATATGCAAATTGACGATGAGATCTTCATATTCATAGGAGATAAAATCAGAGGCATGCCAACGTTCAATATCAACGCCGACCTCTTCCATCACTTCGCGGCGACATGCCTCGACTGGTAATTCGCCCTGTTCAACTTTTCCGCCTGGAAATTCATATTTATTGCCCTGATGCTGCTTGGCCTCACGCCAGCCGACGAGAACCTGATTTTGATAAAATAAAAGCGCAATTGCGACATGAATCGTAGCTTTAGTCATGATGTAAAGAACCGTTAAAGTTTTACAGATTGTAAGCAAATTAGAGTTTTTTATAAATTGCTCAATATTTCGTTGACAGACCTATTCGATAATGATTATCATTTAAATCAATCCAAAACACACCACGGAGTCGACGGAATGAACGCCCCATTTAGCCTATTTACCCGTAACAATGATACTCACCATGCCTTGCCAATGCTGCACTCCAACAATCTTTTTGCACTGGGTCGTGAAATCCGGATCATGCATGCCGGCGAAGAATACCGCTTGCGTCTGACCCGCAATAACCGTCTTATTCTGACCAAATAATTAAATCAGTTCTAATAATAACAAACGTGGGAAGCAGCAGTATGAATCAGCGCATACTGCTTTTTAATCTTCTGATCATGAGATTTGCTATTCAAGCTTAAAACTCAATAACACTTTAAGTCCGCCCAGATCCGACGGTGCATAGTCAATTTTAGCTGCATGCAGTGCCATAATTTTCTGGCAAATGGACAGACCTAGACCTGAACCCTGAGTTCGCGTACCCAAAGCCCGATAAAAACGTTCACCTAAACGTTCCAGCACAGCATCAGTAATCCCCTCTCCTGAGTTTTCAATCAATAGTTGTATCTGATGCTGCTCAACAACCGTTCGGATCTCGACCTGTCCCTGCGGCGGCGTATAACGAATAGCATTGTCGACCAGATTGCGAATACAACTAAAAATCAGCTCTGGATTCGCTTCGATCACAGCATCCTCAAGGTTTAGATTCCAATAAATGTCTTTTTCTTCTGCAAAAGGCTGCAATGCCTGCAAAGCCTCCTGAACCAGATTTTTAAGATTAATGGTTTGCGTTGGTAATTGCTCTGTGCGCTCCGGATCGAGTCGTGCCAGTAAAAGTAAATTTTCCAGCACCTGCGTACCGCGGTTGACATCATTTTGAATCAGCTGCAATGCTTGAGGGAGCTGTGCATCACCTTGATATTTGCGTTTTAAAACCTGTAGACGCATTTGAATTGCAGACAGTGGAGAACGCAGCTCATGTGAAGCATCTGCAGTAAAACGCTGTTCGGCAGCCAGTGACTTTTCCAGCCGGCCGAGCATGGCATTCAACTGACGAATAATCGGTTGCAGTTCAGTGATTTCAGGATCAGGCGTTTTGAGAGGGCTTAGATCCTGAGCAGTTTTGGAACCAATCGCCCGGGAAATCTTGTTTAATGGCCGTAACTGGCGTTTGATCGCAACACGCAAAATCAGCCATTGCACTAGCCATAAAATCAATAAGATCCCGGCAAAGCCCAAAGTAGTTTGCCAGAGTTCATCGAAACGTACTGAAAGTGGCTGTACGATTTTGACCTGAAGGTCGTCATCTTCCGCAGTCAGTATCCGGATAAAATGACCATTTTCATAAGCAAACTGAAAGCCGTTGTTCTGTGCTTTTGGAATGGTATTAATTAATTCATCATCAATCGAAGTAGTCAGTACCTGTTGATCCAGCAACAAGGCATACTGGATATCAAACTGTTCACTGAGTTCATCGACTTGGGCGTCTTTGGCCTGGGTAACATCGCCAAGCAGTAACTCAGAAATTTGCTCCATTAATTCATCATGCAACTGACTGGCCTGATAACTGGAAATTCCTAATAACAGCAGCCAGGCCAATACTCCAGCCAAGATGGAACTAAACAGTGCATGTTTGATCAGCCGGGTTTGCAGGGAAATAGCAGCCGACATGGGGTTAAGCCTCAGCCTTATGCATACGATAGCCCAAGCCACGAATGGTCTTGATCATCTGGCTGCCAATTTTTTTACGCAGCTGATAGATAAATACTTCAATGGCATTACTTTCAATTTCATCGCCCCAGGCGTACAGCGATTCTTCCAGCTGTTCACGGGTGACAATATGTTCAGGCTGCTGCATCAGCTTGTATAAAATCTGAAATTCCTTCGCAGTCAGATTCATAGCTTGACCTTCTTTAGTCAGGGTTTTGGCTTGAGTGTCCAGACTGAGATCCTGCCAGTGCAGGATATGATTCGGTATTTTCTGCTTCTGTCTGAGTTGGGCACGAACTCGGGCCGAAAGTTCTTCCAGACTAAAAGGTTTCACCAGATAATCATTCGCGCCTAAATCCAACCCCTCGACGCGGTCATCAATACTGTCTTTAGCTGTAATAAAAATCACTGGCGTATCTTGCTGTTGGCTGCGCAAACTTTTCAGAATCTCGTCTCCAGTGGCATTCGGCAGGCCACGATCCAGCAGAATGCAGTCATATTGATGCTGCTCAATCGCCAGGATCACATGATCACCGCGCTCTACCCGATCAATCACATAACCATCCATTTCCAGCCAGGTCTGGATACTGTCTGCCTGAGACTGATCATCTTCTGCCAAAAGAATACGCATATTCTGCTCCGTTTGCTTCCTTGTTCTATCTTGCCCTGAAAAAGCAGCAGACTCAAAAAAACCACATGCTTTTTGGTAACTTGCATGTGGTTTTTTGTTGCTGTGTTCAAACTGATTGCAGCAAATCAGGCGATATTAGAAACGAACCTGATCAACCTCAATTTCAACACGTTTTGCCGGCTTATAATCAATGTCGATTTCACCTGTGATGATCACCGGTGTTTTGGCTGAAATCGGCTTGCCTTGCCAAAGTTCATCATCAATCTCAACGGTTATAGTACCTGTGCTGTCGCGGAACTGGTATTTTTCATCACCCACTGCTTTCACGACATAACCTTTAAGCTGAACCTTGCTGTCATCTTTCATGGCCAGTGCCTGTTTGACTGTGGTCGATTTAGTAAAAGCGGCCTGATTCACAGCAGTGTCACTACTTGCTATCGTAGCTGTCGCAATAGAACCCATCAATGCAGCTGCCAAAACCGTATTTATCATCATTTTCATCGCAGTTACCTCTTTAAAGTCTTGCTTTGTTTCGATGATGCTATTAAAACAGCCGAAGATGAATTGAATCTTAAGATTGCTTCATTTTCAAAATTAATTTAGGGGCACCACTCTCAAGACTTCTTCAAGCGTAGTGACACCTTCCAGAATCTTGCGCGCCCCGGCAATTCTGAGCGGCTCTACCCCTTCTTTTTTCGCCTGCTGACGCAGCTGGTTCAGATTAGCATCGGCACCAATCAGCTGTTTAGTGGTCAGACTCAGTGGCATAAACTCATAAATCCCAATACGGCCTTTATAGCCGGTATGCCGGCATTCTTCGCAGCCCACCGCCTTAAAGACAAATTCCGGTCGCGGCAAAGGATAATCGGCTGCCAGATGCTGCCATTCCTGTTCATTCAGGAAGCTTTCCTGCTTGCAATGTGGGCAGAGTTTACGCACCAGACGTTGAGCCAGAACACCCAAGATGGTTGCTGCTGTCAAAAATGGCTGTACGCCCAGATCATGCAGACGGGTCAGACTCGACGGCGCATCATTGGTATGTAAAGTTGAGAGAACCAGATGACCAGTCAATGCTGCCTGAATCGCCATATTGGCAGTATCCTGATCACGAATTTCCCCGACCATGATAATGTCCGGGTCCTGACGCATCAATGCACGCACGCCGTCAGCAAAACCAAGATCGATACCATTATTGACCTGCATCTGGTTAAAGCTGGGTTCCAGCATCTCGATCGGGTCTTCAATGGTACAGACGTTGACCTGTTCAGTCGCCAGCTGTTTCAAGGTTGAATAAAGCGTAGTAGTTTTACCGGAACCGGTCGGACCGGTCACCAGAATAATGCCATGACTATGACTGGTCAGATTGTTCCAGTCGTTGAGCAGATGACCTTCAAAACCGAGTTGCTGAAAACTTCTCACCAGCACTTCCGGATCGAAAATACGCATTACCAGTTTTTCACCGAATGCAGTTGGCAAGGTCGACAAACGCAATTCGGTTTCCTGTCCTTTTGGTGTACGGGTTTTCAGGCGGCCATCCTGTGGTTTACGTTTTTCCGCGACGTTCATCCGGCCCAGAATCTTGATCCGGGAAATGACGGCGGTCAATGTATTGGCCGGCATGTTGTAAATCGTATGCAGCACCCCATCAATCCGGAAACGGATCTTGCCGGTGTCTTTACGTGGTTCCATATGAATATCACTGGCACCTTGTTCAAAAGCAAATTGCAACACCCAGTCCACCAGTTTGACAATATGCTGGTCATTGGCATCCGGATTCTGTGAGTCACCCAGCTGTAGCAAGGCTTCGACGCCCTTATTTTCCCGGTCATAGGTAGACGATTTTTGTGAACCACTAACTGCACGACTGACTTGATAGTATTCAGTAATATAACGTTGTAATTGTTCTGGATTCAGTAATACCCGTTGTATTTTTTTTGGTGCAATATTCTGCTCGAGATTCGACATCCATTCAGTTTTATAAGGCTGATCTGTAGCAATCAGAACTTTGTCTGCCTGAATTTCTACCGCCAGAATACGGTTGCGCAGTGAATATTCCTGCGACATGACATTGGTCAATGCCTGTACATCAGCTTTGAGCGGATCAATGATATAGAACATCAATCCGGTTTTTTCTGCCAGCCACTGACATAAACGGTTCAGGGTCAGCGTTGTTTGAGGATGGGACTGATCGACCAGATTAAAATTGGCAATCCACTGTAAAGGGTGCCATTTTAATTGTTCACGTTGCCGATGAGTGGTTTGTACCAGCATCCGGTCGCGTTCACTGATCTTACCGTCTTTAAAGAGTTGGTCTAGACACCATGCCGTATCCATTTCAAAGTCAAATTTCATTATTATCAGTCCCCAAACTTGCCTCCACTATAACAAGTTTTTGCAGTTTTTCGCATGCTCTCGACCTATCGAATATACGTTTCTATTTCAATCTCAAAAAGAAAGTAAAGAATGGATTTGATCGTTACCGCAACATTTTTAATCTATGCAAACCTGATCTCATCACATATATTTTTAAATAATCAACTCTTAGCTTGCTGAGGTCACAGATGGATCTGACTGCGGTTCCCCTGTATGCGCATTCTTTTCATGAACTGCTCACGATACTCACCTCGGCATTGGGTTGCGGCCTGCTAATTGGTCTGGAGCGGGAACGGCATAAGCAACGTGAGCAGCAGCCGAGTTTTGCCGGCTTACGTTCCTTTGCGATCTGTGCTTTATTGGGCGCACTGTGTTTCCTTTTTGGAATCGTGATTGCTGTAATAGGTGCTTTGATCGTGGGTGGCATGGTCATTTTATCTATCAAAAATCAACCAGATGATCCGGGCATTACCACAGAGCTTGCATTTGTGATGACCTATTTTATTGGCGCCATGTGTTTGTGGAATATTTCTCTGGCAGCCGGTCTTTCCGTGCTCTTAACCGGTATTTTGATGGCCAAACATACCATGCACAATATTGCCGGGAAATGGATTAAAGAAGCCGAGTTCAGGGATGGACTGTTATTACTGGCCTTGATTTTGATTGGTCTACCGCTTACTCCTGACCGACCTTTCTGGGGTGAAGTGCTTAACCCTTATCTTATTCTCAAATTACTGACCTTAATTTTAGTGGTACAAGCTCTGGCGCATATTGCGAAACGCTTTTTTTCGACTAAAAATGCCCTGATGCTGTCCTCCATTGCTTCCGGTTTTGTTTCCAGTACGGCGACCATCGCTCAGTTAGGTTTACAGGTCCGTAAAGGTGAAATGGATGCACGATCGAATGCCGGCGCCGCACTGATGTCCTGTATCTCGACCATCGTACTGCTATTGATTGTGGTTGGAGGGGTATCATGGAGCTGGCTGAAAATCCTGCTTTTGCCCTCTTTAGTTGCCGTAATCCTTCTGGCAGCCTGTGCGTTTTTATTACTGCGCAAGGCAAAACCTGCGCCGAGCATGGAATCATCAGACAGCCAGATGTTTAGCTTAAAAGAAGCTGTGATTATTGCAGTCACATTAACATTGATTCAGGCTGGAGTTTACGGACTGGAGGTCTGGCTCGGGGATGCCGGCTTACTGGCCGGGACCTTACTCGCCTCTCTGTTCGAGATTCATGCCGCGATGGCGAGTGTCGTCGTTCAAGGTGATCCCTCCAATATGCGTCTGATTTATGCCCTGCTTTTAGGTCTGGGTGCTCATGCCTTGGCCAAGTCAGCCAATGCTGCTTTGACCGGTGGCTGGAAGTTTGTCCTTTATTTTGCGCCTGTGCAGATTTTGCATATGGCAGTTTTGATTGGCTTGTTGTGGTGGAACCTATAATCTAGGAAGGAGTATGCTGGATAGCAACAATTAGCACTTGCTGAGCATGAATTTTGAAATGAATATCAACGTTTGCGAACTTCATTCCATATACCCGTTCCTCATCTTCCTGATATGCAGGTCTTGGATCTAGAGATAAGACAGCTTCCAGCTCCTGAATAGTCTGCACAGAAATTTTTCCATTTCCTAGTAATTGCTGCTTTTGCTGCTCCGCTTCATCGCTCCAGATGACGGTCTTACGTTGCGGTTCATCCTGCGCATAACCACTTTGTGCTTCAACAATGGCATCTGAATATTGAATATAAGGTTTGATATCGACAATCGGCGTGCCATCCAGCAAGTCACTCCCTGTCACATACACCCGAACATGTTTGCCCACCTTTCTCACTTCTTTGAGTTTAACCACCGATAGACCAATCGGTGATGGACGATACATGCTGCGTGTAGCAAACACGCCTATTTTCTTGTTACCGCCCAAACGCGGCGGACGGACTTGTGGACGAAACTGGCTATTGTGCTGGTTTTTATTGTCATGAAATTGCCAGACCAACCACAGATGACTAAATTCTTCAATCCCCTCAAAGGCGAGTAGATCATTATAGGGCCCGACCATTTCGATATAGCTTTCGACCTGAACCAGATTCGGCTGACGAGGAATACCAAATTTTTCTTTATAGGGAGAACGCATATAACCAATAATCGGCAGCGCAAGTTCAGTCATCATCACTTTTTTTGATAAGCTCAATTAAATATATTCAGTTTATCGAGAATGAATTTAGATTAGAATAGCAAGCTGTTCTAATTTGATAATTTATTGAGACCTTTAATGGCTGCTTTTAACGTCGAAAAGATTACTCACGTCCACCACTGGAATGATACTTTATTCTCTTTTAAAACGACTCGTGACACTGCTTTGCGTTTTAAAAACGGTCAGTTTGTAATGATCGGCCTTGAAGTCAATGGCAAGCCGTTAATGCGCGCATATTCAATTGCAAGCGCCAACTACGAAGAAGAGTTAGAATTTTTCTCAATTAAAGTGCCTGATGGTCCACTGACTTCGATTTTACAGAAAGTCAAAGTCGGTGATGACATTTTGGTTTCTAAAAAGCCGACAGGTACATTGGTACTTGATGACTTGAACCCAGGTAAAAATCTTTACCTTCTTTCTTCTGGTACTGGTCTTGCACCGTTCCTGTCGACTATTCGCGATCCTGAAACTTATGAGCGTTTTGAAAAGATTATCGTGGTTCACGGTACCCGTTTCATTTCAGAGCTGGCTTATCAAGATTTGATCCTGAATGAAGTGCCAAATCATGAATTCTTCTCTGAACTTGGCGCGAAAGAAAAATTGGTATATTACCCAACCGTCACCCGTGAAGAATATCCAAATCAAGGTCGTGTAACCACCGCCATTGAAACTGGTGAACTGTTCGAAAAAATCGGTCTGCCACGTTTCAACCCGGAAACTGACCGTGCCATGCTATGTGGTAGCCCTGCATTCCTAGATGACGTTGCTGCGCTTCTTGACCAACACGGTCTGAAAGAATCTCCAAAAATGGGCGTTCTAGGTGACTACGTGATTGAACGTGCATTCGTAGAAAAATAAGATTTGCTAAACTAAAAAACCGGACTTTTAAGTCCGGTTTTTTATTGGAACCATCACTAAATAATTAACGATCGCGACCTTCCTGGTTTGCAGAACCTGAACAGCCTGCGCCACCTGCAATGATGAAACCCGTTTGCGCTTTACATGAACCAATCATACGGCCATGAGAGTCAAATGTAGTTACTGACGATGCACAGCCCGTCAATACAACAGTCGCTACAAGTGCAATAAGTGCTGATAATTTCATGATATTCCCCTTTATTATTTACGGTTTTAAATTAATCTGATTATGGCTTGGTGGCGTTGGTAACAGGCCTGTATTCGCATCTGGCGTATTGTAATTCACACCTAAGGCATCGCCTGAACCACTACAATGTGCACTTGCGGTCGAAAGTAGGCCACGCGTCGCCATACATGAACCGATGATTTTTCCTGTTGCATCATAAGTCACGACTTTGGAACTACAAGCGGCTAGCCCCGATATTGCCAATATTGAAAAAATTTTAATTAAATTCACATTAACCCTCGCACGATGCAAAAAACTAAATTATTAAAATTTATGTATATTTTCTGAATTTCGCCAGAGATTCTAATTTAATTTGTTTATTTGTAAAGCTTTATTTTTCAAATATTATAAAAATGGAAATAAATAAAAAGCTGCCCTGCAGGACAGCTTTAAATATAAAAATTAGCTGGATTTATGTTTAAGTGATCTTTCTTCCAGAGACTGCTTAATCACTTGATAACCTGATGTGATGCCGAGTGTAGCGATAATTACAGCCACAATAATATCCGGCCAAAGACTGCCTGTACCAAATACGCCTACGGCTGCCAAAATGACCGCAAAGTTGCCAATTGCATCATTGCGACTACAGAGCCAGACCGACCGCATATTGGAATCACCTTCACGAAAAGCATAAAGAATTGCTGCTGTAAATACATTCGCTACTAAGGCCAGTACACCAATCAGGCCCATTGTCAGTGCTTCAGGTGGAATGCCTTGCAGATAGGCGTAAATCACTTTGCCAATCACTACCAGACCAAACAATGCCATGGTCATTCCCTTTACCAAAGCGACTGTTGCCCGCCAATACAAACTCGCACCAAGTACAGCCAAAGAAATCCCGTAATTGACGGCATCACCAAAGAAATCTAGCGCGTCTGCCCACAAGGCTGATGAATGTGCATATGCACCACCGATCAGCTCCACTACAAATAAAGTGAAGTTTACCAGCAAGGCAATCCATAGCGCTGCTCTAAATTTGCTGTTGGGCTTGATGGGTGCCGGTTCAGGACTACAACTACAGGCCATATAACTCCCCCGATGATTTTTTATCTAAAATACGATAAATTGATTAGAAACTATGGACTAACTCCAAGGTCAAGCATGAGGACGATATGTCAGTTTATTTGATTTCAGAAATGGCCAAAAAGACTGGTCTAAGCACCGATACCTTACGTTTTTATGAGAAAAAAGGCTTTATTCAGCCGAATTTTCGAGCAAGTAATCAGTATCGTTATTATGGTGAAGACGCATTAAAAAGACTGCTTTTTATCAAGCGTTGCCGTGCCTTGGACATGTCGTTAAAAGAGATTGAAACCCTGATTCAACTTGAACAAAATCCGGAACAGGACTGCTGTGCCGTCAACCAGCTGATTGATCAGCATCTTTCGGATATTTCAAATAAAATTAAAGAATTACAGATATTTGAACGGCAACTGATCACACTGAGAGAAAGTTGCAATACCCCGACCACGATTGATCATTGCCAGATTTTAAAAACACTTGAAAACCCTGAAAATGATTGAATGTTGAAGACATTTTATTGAGAGCTCCCTACTTAAAATAAAACCGTGTTTTACCTCCAAATCGCGTATTTCCGAGTGATTTACTAGGTTGAATCCAAATTCCAGATGATTAGAATAAAGCCGTACTTTTTATATGTCTTTCGATTTGATCATGAGCATTACCACTATTACCGAACTTCTCTCACCAGCTGGCTCACTCAAAAATATGCGCTACGCTTTTGCTTATGGTGCAGATGCAGTCTATGCCGGCCAGCCGCGCTATAGCCTGCGGGTTCGTAATAATGAATTTGACCATGACAATTTAGCGATTGGCATCAAAGAAGCGCACGAACTAGGCAAAAAATTCTATATGGTGGTCAATATCCAACCGCACAACTCCAAGCTGAAAAATTTTATTCGTGACTTGGAACCTGTGGTCGCGATGCAGCCAGATGCCCTGATCATGTCCGATCCAGGTCTGATCATGCTGGTGCGTGAACATTTTCCAGAGATAGATATTCACCTGTCGGTTCAGGCCAACGCCGTGAACTGGGCAACCGTGAAATTCTGGAAAAACATGGGGCTGACCCGTGTCATTCTGTCACGTGAACTATCCATTGAAGAAATTGCAGAAATCAAACAGCAAGTGCCTGATATGGAGATTGAAGTATTCGTACATGGCGCATTGTGTATGGCCTACTCTGGCCGTTGCATGCTGTCTGGCTATATGAACAAACGTGATGCCAATCAGGGTGCCTGCACCAATGCCTGCCGCTGGGAATATAAAGTTCTGGATGCCAAGGAAGATGAAACCGGTGATGTCATTCCAGTAAAAAATCTGGATTCAGGCTGCTGCTCTAAAGATGCTGATGAACAGCACATGCAGATGCAGCACCAATTCAACGAGCCAGTGCTGTTACAGCGCAACGAAGAAGACATGTTTGCCGCAGAAGAAGATGAACATGGCACTTATTTCATGAATTCCAAAGATCTGCGTGCTGTTCAGCATGTAGAGCGCTTAACTAAAGTAGGTGTTCATTCACTGAAAATCGAAGGCCGTACCAAGTCTTATTTCTATTGTGCCCGTACTGCTCAAATTTACCGTAAAGCAATTGATGATGCGTTGGCTGGTAAACCTTTTGACCCGTCACTGATGACACAATTAGAAGGCTTAGCGAATCGTGGTTATACCGAAGGTTTTCTGCGCCGCCATGTGCATAGTGAATATCAGAATTATGAACATGGTTCCTCAAGTTTTGATCATCAAATTTTCTGCGGTGAAGTGCTGGAACGTAATGGCGATTACATCAAGATTGATGTGAAAAATCGCTTTGTGGTGGGTGACTCACTCGAACTGATGACGACTAAAGGCAATATCATCTTTACTTTAACCGAAATGAAAGACAAAAAAGGTAATCTGATCGAAGACGCCAAAGGTTCAGGTCATATTGTCGAGATTCCGGTTCCGGCAGATGTCGATATGCGATATGCCCTGCTCATCCGTAATCTGCCAAGTTCGACTGCGGATATTTCGGCATCTTCACTGGCTTATCAGGCGAGTTAAATATGGCACTGCTGATTACCGACAAATGCATCAATTGCGATATGTGTTTACCGGAATGCCCGAATGACGCGATTTATGAAGGTGCAAAAGTTTATGAAATTGATGTGAACCGGTGTACGGAATGCGTCGGTTTTTATGAGCATCAGACCTGTGTGGATGTCTGTCCGATTGAATGCATTATTCCACATCCGGAGTATCGGGAAACACAAGAACAATTACTGGAAAAATTTAAGGGTTTGAACTTATTTAAATCTTAAAAATGAAGCGATGGAATAAACATTGCTTTATGTAAAGACAACCTTGGGGAAAGTATAAAAATAAGGGTTGAAAACAAAAAGTGAGAGGCAAAGAACAGCTAAAAGTGTGTGGGGACACTTTTGGCTGATCCAATAATAAATATAAAAAAAGGAACTCGGGTGTTAGCGTCCTAAGTTCCTATAAAGCGATAATAATGTATTTATAAGATATAGCACCTCGGTTTTGGGGAACCTTGGTGCTATTTTTTTTATTGCCCCGAACGGATGATGTAATCAAAGGCGGACAATGACGCCTTGGCACCTTCACCGGTCGCAATGATGATCTGCTTGTACGGCACTGTGGTACAGTCACCTGCCGCAAACACACCTTTCACATTGGTTTCGTTGCGGTCGTTAATCACAATCTCGCCACGGTTAGTCAGCTCAACTTGGGTTTCTTTCAGGAAGTCCGTGTTTGGTAACAAACCAATTTGTACAAAGATCCCCGCAAGTTCTACCGTATGCTCTTCATCCGTAGCACGGTCTTTGTATTTCAGTGCAGTCACTTGTGAACCATCACCAACCACTTCCGTAGATAAAGCATTTTTGATCACGGTGGTATTCGGCAAGCTGTTCAGTTTATCTTGCAACACCTGATCCGCACGCAGCTTGGTATCAAATTCCACCAGGGTGACATACTCAACAATCCCTGCCAGATCAATCGCTGCTTCTACACCTGAGTTACCTCCACCAATCACGGCTACACGCTTACCTTTGAACAGTGGGCCATCACAGTGTGGGCAGTACGCCACACCACGGGTTTTGTATTCCTGCTCACCTGGAACGTTCATTTCTCTCCAGCGTGCACCGGTCGACAGAATTACGGTTTTAGATTCCAGTTTGGCACCATTCTCTAAGGTCACTTCCACCAGACCATTGGCTGTTTCATCTGCACCTTTGATGTCAGATACACGTTGCAGGTTCATGATGTCGACCCCGTATTCACGCACGTGGGCTTCCATCTCGGCAGCAAACTTTGGACCTTGAGTTTTCTGTACAGACGTAAAGTTTTCAATGTCCATGGTATCCATGACCTGACCGCCCATGCGTTCAGCCACGATCCCGGTTTTAATGCCTTTACGCGCTGCATAGATGGCAGAAGTATTGCCTGCAGGGCCGCCACCAATCACCAGGACATCAAAGGCGTCTTTGGCATTCAGCTTTTCCGCATCTTTGGCAGCGGCATTGCTATCCAGCTTGGCAATGATTTCTTCCAGTGTCATACGACCCTGACCGATATGCTGGTTGTCCTGGAATACCATCGGCACCGCCATGATTTTGCGTTCTTCGACTTCGTCCTGGAAGAAAGCCCCATCAATCATGGTGGCAGTAGTGCCCGGGTTATAGATGGCAATCAGGTTGAGTGCCTGAACCACATCCGGACAGTTATGGCAGCTTAACGATACGAACACGTCAAAATTAGATTGAACACCCAGGCTCTTGATATTCGCCAGAACTTCATCCGAGACTTTTGGTGCATAACCGGAAGTTTGCAGCAATGCCAGGATCAGCGAAGTGAACTCATGGCCCATTGGCAAGCCTGCAAAGAACACACGCGGTTCTTCACCAGCTTTTGCAATCCCGAAACTTGGGGCACGTTGGTTTTGGCCATCAAAACGCGCAGTGACTAAATCGGATAATGTTGCGATTTCCTCAACCAGTTCTTTGATTTTTGCAGATTTATCGGAATCGTTTAAGGTTGCAACCAGTTCGATTGGCGCTTCAAGGCGTTCCAGAAGTGTTTTTAATTGAGCTGAAGTATTTTGATCTAACATTGCGAACGTCTCCAAAGGAGTAAATGTTTATTTGATGAAGCTATAGTAATGCATAGATTAAAATAGGTGAAACAGTTTGTTTTTATTTTATTGATCGATATTTTAGATTATAAATCTAATCATAGATTTTATGCTGTTTCATATTAGTTTTTGGGCTGTGCCCATTAAATTGAATATTGTGACTTAAAAATAACGTTAAATTTTTATCAAAAAAATGCTCCCTATTCAGGAGCATTTTGGGAAATTAATGAATCCGCTGTTCGATACGCAGAGAACGACCCTTGATTGAGTTGGCCAAGAAAAACAAGATTAGGCTAAGTAGTGCCGATAAAATAGCAACACCAATAATAACCAGATTCGTGATCTGACTTAACTGATCCGCCTGTTGTACCTGCGTATTTACACTCTTGGCGACTGGTGTCATGGCTTGACCATAGACCTGTTGCTGCATGGTCCAAATTTGTTCAGGCTTGAAACCATATTGTTCAAATTTAGGATCCTGTTTTTCTGCTTCAACCAAATTTAAAACATAAGGTTTTGCGGCAGATAAATCTTGAGGCTTATGCAGCAATGCCGTTTGCGCCAGTAAATAAGATTTCACCGGTGCTGCAATCTCTGAATCAGCCAGATAACGGGCGATTTCACTGTCATTGATATTGCTGTCGTAATACACTACTTGCTGATAAGCATCATCCCGATCATTACGTAGATCATGCTGCCAGTAAGTCAATCCTGACCAGATCACGATAAAAGCAATCAGCCAAGCGACAAATTTCAGCACAAAAGACTGAAAGCGTACATAAAAGAAACGCAACTTTTTCAGTAAGCCAATCACAAAAAATGCGCCGATAAAAGAGGCAAAAATTTTAATAATCAGCCAGCCAAACCAGCTCAGCAAACTAAAAAAATAATCCGGACTATCACCAATGCTGGCCAATGTGGCATCTACACTGACCGGTAAATGCAATTGCTGTACTTGGGTACTCAGGCCAAAAAAGCCATAGACCAGTTCCTGCTGGAAAAATAGGCTGATCAATGAGGCTATAAATATGGTAGAAGTAGTCAAACCCAATAGCATCAAATTGCGTTGACGTTTCTTGAGTGCAACTACCCCCTGCTTGATGTCCTGAGGCTTAACGGCGTATTCATCTAAGGGCGGCAATCTCTACTCCTTCTTTCAGATTTTGGCCCTACCTGATTTAGTTGGGCGTGGATCCACTGGTACTTGATTCAATCACCAAATGATTCAGATTATCTTGCAAAGCTTTCAAACGCACGGTTGCTTCTGTGCGTTTTTGTACACCTTCTTTCTGGATCTGAATCACATCATTTACAGTTTTAATGAGGGTATTTTGCACATGTTCAAGCGTTTCGATGTCAATCACCGAGCGCTGGTTGGCTTTAGCAGTATCGACCGAGTTCTGATGTAACAGGTCAGCATTACGGCGCAGCAGCTCATTGGTAGCATCATCAATGGTATTGGCCAGCTGTACACTGTTCTTCTGTTCATTCAACGAAATCGCCAGACTGATCTGGTTTTTCCATGCCGGCAAAGTAATATTTTTGATGGCATAGAACTTGTCGACCAGCATTAGGTTATTCGACTGGATAATCCGGATCATTGGCAAGGTCTGCATCGCAGATTGCTGCAATACCTGTAAATCACTGACACGTTTTTCCAGATTATTGGCAAGATGGTTCAGGTCATAAATTTTTTGTGTAGTAGTCTGATCCTGCGACAAAGCGGTTAAGGCTGCAATCTCCTGCTGTAGCTCCTGTTCGCGTAAACGACCAGCGGCGATATGTACACCTAACTGTTTATATTCATCCTGCACCCCGTCAAACATTTTATCCAGCGTATCAACACGTGCTTTCAAACCAGATTGCGAGGTTTCAATCTCTTTCACCAGTACATCGAGCTGCTCTTTGGTGGTATTGAAATGGGCATCAAAGTTATCTTTTGCGCCTTTGAATTTGCTAATGATATTGCCAAAAAAACCCGAACTTTTCTTTTTATTGAGAATACTGCTGGTATTCAGCTGTTGAGCCACCTGTACCACCTGATTCAGCTTCTGTCCTGTCGCATCCAGATCTCTATTTTGCACCAGATTCAGTAATTCATCAGTATAGGTCGAAGTTTTGGTCGCAATATTTTTGCCATATTCAGCCACGCTGTTATGACTCATGTTCTGCAACTCTTTACGTGCAGCCAGCACCTCCTGAAAGTCAGCAGGGTGCAAGCCCAGTTCTTTCAGGTTCATTTGCTGGAATTTTTGTTCGACCAGTTCATTCGAGCTTTCAACAGGTAAATTTACTAAATCAGACTTGGTCATAGTTCACCTTATATTGTTATGTTTTCGAGGGTTTCTCGAGGGATTTTTTTAACGTTTTAATCAGACTCTCACGGCTATTATCAAGTTTTTCCAGATCACTTGTCGAGTGTTTCGTCTGGCTTTGTTTGACATGATATTGCCAAGCCGGAATCAAGACCTGCTGTGCTTCCTTAAAGCGATCCAACAAACTAAAGGAAAGCTGCTGCGAAAGCTGCATCTGGGTAATGGCGATGTCATTACTGCTTTGCAAGGTACGTAAGGTATTAATTTTCTTGGAGAGGCGTTCTGAAAAACTATCCAGTGGATGCTGGTTTTTGACGAACAGTGGATATTCAGATAAAAACTCATCTGCAGCGACAATGTGCTTGGCCATCTGTTCGCGCAAACCCAAAAGCTGCTGAAAACGCGACTGCGATTTCTGAATTTCAATCTGTAATTTACGGCTTAAGTGATCGGCCTGATCGAGCAAACGGTCTAGCCGTTGATAATATTCCACCTGACTTGAGCCATAATCCAGATCGATGCCTAGCCATTTCTGTAGGGCATTAAATTTACGTTTTTTCAGATATTTTTTAGATTCTGCCAAAGCCTGAATCAATTGCTCAATGGTCTGGCTTAACTGTTGGGTCAAGTGCGGATCTACACCATTCAGTAGAACGGACTGTGCCTGAATCAAAGCATCTGCATAATGATTCAGCCCATATTGATTATCCAGTACAGGCACAAGCTCATTACGCTTAATCGCCAGAATTTCCTCACGATCAAGCATCATGTCAGTCAAGGCAGGTAGAGCTTCAAAGCGCGACATGGTTGAGGCGATATCCTTTAAAAAAGTGAAACAAAGAAGTCTAGAACATCTTCGAATGTAGCAAAAAAACAGACTGCGTTGTGTATATTTATCCAGAAATTCGTTACATCACTTTAACTAAATCCATGTTTTATCTTTATTTTAATTATGATTTTGGCAAGACAATCCAATTACAGAGATAAATGGCTACGTAGCATCTTGAGAATTGTTTAACTTTAAGCATTTAGAACTTTAAAATGTATTCAATCTGATCTAAATGCTTACAACACCAGGTTTTACTTAAAATCCATATACAAAAAAAGCCATATTGCTATGGCTTTCAAGGATGATCCAACGCTGGCTTAAAGATAATCCCCTTCGCTCTCCGGCTGAAACAGCACTTTTTCAATGGTTACTTTCATGGTATGACCATCCGGTTGTGGCCATTCAATGGTTTGACCTTCCGCTAAGCCCAAAATGGCTGCACCTATTGGTGCGACCACATTGACCTGCCCCTTTTCACCTTTAAATTCGTGTGGGTAAACCAGTGTCACCTCAACAGCTTCCGTAGAAGGTGCAATGGTCAGCAACACACGGGAATGCATGGTCACGATATTGCTTGCGATCGCTTGCGGCTCGACCACTTCGGCACGTGCCAATTCATCCTCTAAGCGGATCATGGTTTCACTCAGCTTGCTCTGATTCTCCAGCATCGTTTCCAGACGATGTAAATCTTGCTCAGATAAAATAATGTTGGGTTTAGTCATCCTTATTACCTTGTTTAATGCATAAATCAAAAATTAATCAATCAACCGCCAGCAGCATTTTTAAATACAGGATTTACCCATATTCAAATGCTACCGATCCATATAACATTTAAATAAAAAGAATGATGTCATTCACAGCGCTTATATCAGCACCACCTTACAGTAACATGGGATTCACTCAAGCGCTCCATCTACTATGATCTTCAGCTCAATAACCTATTAGTTTTTAAAGTGTCAGGTTCTGAAAATAATTCCTGTAAATAATTTCAAGCAAAGCGTGCAACGAATGCATCCATTCTTTTAAAGCATTTAAAAATACAAATAGTTGATAAAAGACTTTAAGCCAGATTGAGAAAAACTCAATATGATTTTATTGATGACTCAATCTCTTGCGGCAAGGAAATTGATCTATGTAAGTCCGATCAAGTCCAAACATCTTTTATATCGTTATTTTTACAGCTATAAAAAAAGCTCCCGGTTGGGAGCTCCTTTCCGTTTATAAGCAATTATGCATAAACTGGGAATTTAGCACATACCGCTGCAACTTTTTCTTTCACCGCGTTGATAACAGCTTCATCGCCTTTAGCATCTAGGATGTCAGCGATCCAGCCTGCAAGTTCACGTACTTCAGCTTCGCCGAAACCACGAGTGGTTACTGCAGGTGTACCGATACGGATACCTGAAGTGACGAACGGAGAACGTGGATCGTTTGGTACAGAGTTTTTGTTCACAGTGATGTGAGCAGCACCCAACCAAGCATCAGCTTCTTTACCTGTGATGTCTTGTTTGATTAAAGACAACAAGAACAAGTGGTTTTCAGTACCACCAGAAACTACGTCATAACCACGAGCGATTAATACTTCAGCCATTGCTTTCGCATTCACAACTACTTGTTGCTGATAAGCTTTGTATTCAGGTGCCATTGCTTCTTTGAAGCAGATTGCTTTCGCAGCAATCGCGTGAACCAAAGGACCACCCTGGTTGCCTGGGAATACAGCCGATTGAAGTTTCTTCTCGATTTCTTCGTTTGCTTTCGCAAGGATCAGACCTGAACGTGGACCACGAAGTGTTTTGTGAGTCGTAGTCGTAGTAACGTCAGCGATTTGCACCGGGCTTGGGTAAACGCCAGCGGCAACCAGACCTGCAACGTGAGCCATATCAACAAATAGGTAAGCGCCAACTTTGTCCGCGATGTCACGGAAACGCTGCCAGTCAACGATTTGGCTGTATGCAGAGAAACCAGCAACGATCATGCGTGGCTTGTGCTCAAGCGCCAAACGCTCAACTTCTTCGTAATCGATCTCGCCAGTTTCAGGGTTTAAACCGTACTGAATCGCATTATATGTTTTACCAGAGAAACTTACTTTTGCACCGTGCGTCAAGTGACCACCGTGAGCAAGGCTCATACCCAGAACTGTATCGCCCGGGTTAAGAAGCGCTAAGTAAACTGCTGAGTTTGCTTGTGAACCAGCATGTGGCTGAACGTTAGCATAATCAGCACCAAAGAGTTCTTTAGCACGGTCAATCGCCAATTGTTCGATAACGTCTACATACTCGCAACCGCCATAGTAGCGTTTACCTGGGTAGCCTTCCGCATATTTGTTAGTAAGTTTTGAACCTTGAGCTTCCATAACTGCTGGTGAGCAGTAGTTTTCAGAAGCGATTAGCTCAATATGAGCTTCTTGGCGAGCATCTTCATTCGAGATTGCTTGAGCTAATTCTGGATCAAATTCAGCGATAGAGATATTGGCAAACATTAGCGAGGTCCTATTGATTTAGGGCTTTTAAGCCGTGCTAAGATTGGCGCGTATTGTAGCATGAAGTTTTAAATTTTCGATCATGAACTTTATTCAGTTTGCAATAAAAATGGCTCATGTCTAAAAAAACATGAGCCATTCAGATAAAAATAAGTTATTGAATTGGCATTAGAGATTTTACATCTGAAATAATATTAGGAATATTCAGTGCATAGACACTACCATGATCCCATTTAGTTACATTTGACTCATCCGTAATATAACGTACTGAAGTTTGTTTCTGATTGGCGAGTGCAACTAAAACATCTGTTGCTGCTTTGGGAACGGTACTATCTGCTGAACCCTGATAAATAATCACTGGCGTAGAAACTTTAACAAGTAAAGGCTGAGAATCTTTTTCTAAGAAGCTCTTTACGACTGGAATACTCATAAAGTTAGTTTGAGTACGAGGATAATTATTTACTGAGTTATTATTTGATTGTGCATAAGCATACATTGCAGTACCAAATTTCTGGCCTAATACATCATAACAGTCAGTTTCTGCATTTTTTGCGATTTCATCGGTTGGCGTTTTAAAAATCTGACTATATTGCAAATTTGGGTTCGGGTTACGCAAACCAGCAACAATCAGTGCAGTAAAGGTATCTAAAGATGCTAAAGTTCCAATTTTTTTATCCAGATTTGTTTCTTGTCCCGCCTGTTGTTCACCTCCTGTCAAAATCAGATTGAAATTTGAAGCCGGTGCTAAAGCTACCGTACCTTTATAGGTCATCTTAGAAGCACGTGCTGCATATTGCGCAGCGCCTAAAGCTGCTTGGCCACCTTGAGAATGCCCTACTGCAACCCATTGATTAGACGCTTGTGAACCTAAATAGTTTCGTGCAGCCACGACTGCATCAGTAATAGAATAAGCTTCGCTTTTCAGATTCAAGAAAGGATGAAGTTCTTTTCCACTCGGCTCTCCTAAACCTTCATAGTCAGGTGCCACTACAATATAGCCAGCTTGGAGAAACCCGCCAATCATGGCTTTAATATAATCATTCAGCGCTTTTCGACTCGGTGCACACTGATCAGCTACCCCGGTAGTTCCATGTGCCCATGCCACAATTGGCCAGCCTGTAGCTGGAGGTGTTCCCTCGGGTGTGAAAACTAATGCAGTAGCTTGTGTTTCCTTACCATTAATTCCTAACATCTTATAAGTCATGATCACACTTTCGTCAGCGATCCCGGAGA
Source organism: Acinetobacter lwoffii (assembly GCF_022809915.1). Taxonomy (GTDB): domain Bacteria; phylum Pseudomonadota; class Gammaproteobacteria; order Pseudomonadales; family Moraxellaceae; genus Acinetobacter; species Acinetobacter lwoffii_M. The sequence continues at coordinate 89,255 of NZ_JALGQY010000008.1, forward strand.
AATCCGTTTGAGTATAGGCTACAGGTGTTGCCACGACTGGATTATCGATATTATTTACTGGAATGGCAGGTTTGGACTCGTAAAAACGATCATTATCACTATCATCGTTACAAGCAGTTAAGGCTACACTTAATGTGAGAAGAGTACAGGTCAATACTTGACGTTTCATCGATCTTATCCTTATCTTATTTATTATCATCTCTAATGAGTTTTTCTGGTTTTATCTTTAACAAACGATAAAACCATATGTAATTTCCCAATTTATCTAAACAATATCAAGAAAAGAATGCGTTATTTTTTTGCTAAATTCGCACTGGTTTAGATTTATTATGAAATCAGCATGCAAACTTAAGAATAGAGAGGTTTCTGTCTCCAGAACTATACAAATAGTCGTCATACGTTAAAAAGCCGGTAATTAATACAGAAATAAAGCAATTCAATTGTCAGTTGCAAAATAATAATGTTAGATTTTACTCTCCTCTCTTTTTCAGGCACATTTCCGACATGCAGGCCATTATTCTTGATACCGAAACGCATACTTTAAATGGTCAACCCATCGAAATTGCTTATGCGCCTGTCGAAATTGTAGAACATAAAATAAGTCTGGATAAAAGTCGCCTGTTTGATCAGCTCTACTCATGTGACGAAGCCATTTCTTTTGCTGCCATGGCCGTGCATCATATTCTGGAATCGGATCTGGAAGGTCAGCCGCATTACAGTACCTTTCGCCTGCCTGATGAAACCGTCTACATGATCGGCCATAATATTGATTATGACGTCCGTGCCATCGAAAAATGTGGTGTAGATACTTCAAAAATCAAGGCGATTTGTACACTGGCTTTAGCACGTCGGGTCTGGCCAGATGCGGAAGCACACAATATTTCTGCCCTGATTTATATGATCACCAAAGGCAGCGAAAGAGCGCGTGAAATGATCCGTAAAGCGCATCGTGCCGATATGGATATTATTTTAACGGCCAATATTTTAATGCATATTGTGCATCATTTAAAAATCAACAGTATGCAGGAATTATTCGATGCTTCTGAAGATGCCCGAATTCCACGTACGATTAATTTTGGTAAACATCGCGGCACCGCTATTGCAGAGCTACCTGCTGACTATGTGCAATGGTTGTTGCGTCAAGATGAGCTAGATCCTTATTTACGTAAGGCACTTGAAAATACGGCGATCACGACATTATAGTTTTTATCAAAATAAACCTCTGTATTTTAATAAATACTTCATATTAATGTAATTTTCACAGACTATGCTCTAGCTGAATTTAAGCAACCATCTATTCAGTTATGATGCATTTTTATAAAACTCAACGTGGGATCGAAGTGCTACAGGATCGCTCCATCCCACTGACCGCACGCCAACGCCGCTTATTGGTTCTGATCGGCAGCCAGGATTTCAACTTATTAAATGATGGCTTAAAGCAGCAGCTTGCTCCTGCCGAACTCTTAGATCAACTTTATGCCATGGATCTAATCGTTCCGGCTGAAACTGGCGAGGTAGCCTTCAGTCAAAAGCAAGCAGACGCGAGAACAGATACAAAAGTTGACCTGGCACACTCCGAGATTCACCGTTCGTTGAATTCCTCGATAGCAGCGGATTCTGCAACAAAAGATTTCACCCCCGAGATGGAGCCCATAAAAATATTGCAGAACACTCCATCTGCTGAAACAGATTCAAGCCATGAACAAAAGCTGCCTGAACTCAAACTCATGTCTTTTGAAGACCTCAAATATATGATGATGGAAAGCTTACAAAAATATTGTGGCTTGATGGCCAAACAGCAAATTCACCATATTTTACAGGCACCGGATGTGCGCAGTTTGAAACTTTGTCAAATGCAATGGATCACATCACTTCAGGAAAGTCGCATTGCGCCTCAAAAATTGAATCACATTCTAAAGCAGATTAATTTTGCTTTAGACCACTTGCAGCAAAATGAAGCGCCTGAATAAGAATATCTTAGTCTTTTAAACTCTTAAATAAGCGAGTTTAACAATGAGGCAGCTTTAATTATTTAAGATAACTAATTGGTTATTTGGTATATTTATATTTAAGCGAAATTTAAAGCTCGAAATATCCGACTTAATCGTGATAGAAAAAGAATTACAATCCCGCCATATAGTGAGCATAGACATCCGATTGGATCATGTATATGTCACATTATTTAGAATTCGATGCGTTCGATAATCCCATGCAACTGAGTAAAGTTGGCAACTGGGTGATCACCTTTTTAAGTCCGGTTGAAGAACTGCAATTTGTGCAATTGGCGATTACCTATGTGCTTCCCCGCCAGATCAGTGACAGCTTGCAACCGCGCCGTGTGTTGATTCAAAAAAGTCCCATTGAGCATCATTGGCTGATTCAGGCCATTGAATGTTTTGATAGCACGACTCGTCAGGAAATTTCTTTAAGCCCTGAACATACAACCGCACAGCAAACTTTAGCGCAGATTTTGCAAGAATTTGAAAAATATGATGTGGATGTACAGCTTAAACAGATTTAAATACTTGCTCACTCTAGCGAACTTTTTTATTGGTATGGGGAATTTCTTCGGCCAATCAAGGCTCACTACCACGTTGTCTTCTCTTAGAGATTGAATCAGCTTCTGATTATAGCTGCATACATTAGTATCCAAGCTGGCAAATACCAGAGTATAAAAAACTCACCTAAATGGTGAGTTTTTTAACTGCTGAATCGGTGATTTCGGATAAATAAGTTCAATTTTTTTCTACCTATCTGAAGTTCACTGATTAAATTATTCGACAACGCGATAAATATTTGAAGATTTTTGGCTTTCAAATAATAGCTCAATACTCGGCAGAATCGTTTCACCATCCACCACAATATGTTCAATTTTTTTGACCAACTCAGCTGCATGATGAATGTTGTGCTCTGCAAAGGAACGCAGCATCGCTTTCGCTTCAGTCACTTGGCTAAATTGATCTTTCACCTTGATATCAATCATTTTTGACATTTTTCCTTCCTCTCTCATTATCCAATTTGCAGTTTTTTATACCATAATTAGCCAAGCGATTAGTCTTCAAGATGTTAGCGAATTTGGCAATGTAAACTTTTTTATCTGGATGGATTATAAGAAAAAGAATATTAAACTGAATGAATTGCGCAGACATTAAAAAAGCTCGCATTTCTGCGAGCTCTGTGTTGGATGGCTAGTGCTAGATTTATTGTCTGGTGATAAACATCAAACTCAACTAACTGTCATTGATCCGTCCAACTTATCGGTAGCGTCTTATTGGTTTTACGACCTACCATGAGTTCAATATAGCAGTATTTTTTTAACCGACAATACTCTTTTACACTTCTAAAAGAAGACTTATACAAGATTTCAATTGTCATTTTTTTAAAGCAGATTAAAATATTTCTGGCTTGTATTACGAAGAATTCTACATTCATATCATCTTTATTTAATTCATTGATTTCTAGAAAAATATCTTATTAAACTTACGATTTCCGATTGAATAGCCCGCTCAATACTTTCTTTCCTAACCTCTAATAAGCGCTTCAAAATTTAAACTCGAATATGATTTTTTATGAAAAAATACTTCCGGAAAAGGACGCAATATTCAAAGAAACTGCTGTCATAGAATCTATATGACTAATTTTAAAATGATTATTTTTCAAAAAATGGCGAAAATTCAATCTCCCCATTAAGGTCAATTAACCGTATTTTTGTCTGAGTACTTCATCATTTACATGGGAAAATCAAAATTATTCATTTGATTTTCTGGACGTTAAATACCCTATTTTTATTTGCAGCATAGTTAAATATTCAGAACCTTACTCAGCTTTTCAAATCCACCCTATTTACAGCCAAGCAATCTATAAATTCTAAATTTGATCGAAATAAAAACTCCCATTTAATAGAAATTTAATTTTATATCAACCTTAAACATTGAATATAAATGCAATACAATGCTCATAAATACATCGAGATATATTTAATTTTTTATGTCAGCTAATAATTTTAGGAAACACCTTGATCTCAATTTAAGGCAGTTAATACTTTTATTGGCTATTTTTAGTGTGTCTAGCCTTTTTATTATTTCTCTCATTATTAGCTATCAGATCGTAAAAAATCAGTTAATCGACAATTCCCTTGCCTTAAACGCTGACCATGCCCATAAAATTGCATTAAGCACAGACAACCATTTTAGAAATATGCTTCTTGAACTGGACTATAGCGCCAAGATATTAGGTCAAGACTTTAATAACAATGAGCTGAGAGAAGCCGAGGTCAATAAATTAAAATATCAGTCTGAACACTATAACAGTGTCGTGATCAGTGATACCCAAGGCAGACTAATCAATTTTTCACCGAATATTCTGAATATTGATAGAAGTAAAATACAACATACTCAAGGGATTATTGACTCTCTCCATAAAAAATCGACTTATATATCTTCACCCTATTTTTCTGTACAAAAAAATATGATCGTGTTTATTTCTCAACCTATTTTTGACAAGTCAAATCACTATCAGGGCTTCATCGGTGCAGCGATTTATTTAAAAGAAAAAAATGTAATTAATCAGCTTCTAACCACTTATAAAAATTATAAGAATAGTTATATGTATGTGATTAACAATGAAAATAAAATTATTTTTCATCCGGATCGTGAAAGAATTGGGCAATGGGCCAGCAATAATACTGGTCTGCAATATATGCATGCGCATAAAAATGGTCAAATTCGTTTAATCAACAGCCAGGGCGTTGATAATCTGGCAGGTTTTTCTCATATTCCGACTTCAAACTGGATCGTGGTTTCCCAGCAACCTACCCATGACTTACTTAAACAGGCAAATTCTATCCTTTATAAATTAGCCGCAGGATTCTTTTTATTTTATCTGCTTGTTTTTTATATTGTATGGCGGCTGTCTGATTCTATCTCGGCCCCGTTGAATCAACTGGCAGATATGGCGAGTTTGCTAAATCAGGCAGAAATCGGTTCAAAAATTAAGGATATCCAGCCCTGGTACTATGAGGTCACAAAATTCAAGTTAGCTCTACTGCTCAGTGTTCGAAAGTTTTCACAACAAATGAGCAAGATGGATCATCATATTAATACAGATCCTTTAACCGGCTTGATGAATCGTCGTGGTTTGAATTATGTCATGACTCAAAACATGAAAATGAACATCCCGTTTTCAGTACTTCTGATGGATGTGGATCACTTTAAAAATGTGAATGACAATTATGGTCATGATCAAGGTGATGTTGTCTTAAAGCATATTGCCAAGACGATGCAGCAAAAATTTCGTAAAGATGATATTTGCTGCCGTTATGGCGGTGAAGAATTTATCATTATTATACCGAACAGCAATCTTACTGAAGTTTATGAAAGTGCAGAAAGGTTCAGAAAAGAGATTGCATGTAAAGAAATTCACAACATAGGTTTCATCAGCATTTCGATTGGTATTGCTTCTTGGCCAGACAGTTCTAAAAATATTCTAGACGTTTTGAAAACTGCCGATAACAATCTTTATCGGGCGAAAGACGATGGACGCAACTGTGTGCGTTACTAATTTGATTTTTCAGATTTATAGTTAAATAAATGGTACGCTCAGCGCGCACAAGAATAAAGTTTTATCTTTTTGATTAATAAATATAAAAAATTAATTCTTAATAACATATACCGTAAAAAATACCGTATAAATATTATCTATTTTATATCTTACTTATTGATTGCTCCCCCCTGCATGAGTTTTCAGGCAATCGGAGCATCTATACAAGATCACAATCACTTGCAAATCTTCATAATAATACTGGGTAATAGTAAATAGTTCTTACTACAAATTGTGCAATTATACTATTTCCCTTTACAGGAACGTCTTTAATAGCACTCACTCTCCCATGCTTCACACTAGGCAGAATCCTTAATCTGCTCAAGATAGCAACCATAAAGAGTTTAAAACAATTTTTCACAAGTTGTATTTCTTAAAGAAACTAGTTACGCATCAGTAAATCATAAAAACAGATTTTACCCCTCAATATTATAAATGGATCCAGTTTATACTTTTATTGTACATTTTGTATTGACTATTCGCATTAATAGTCATAAATTGGATCCAATTGATAAGGAGATCAGAATATGTTCATTAAAAATGCTTGGTATGTGGCAGCGCGTCCTGAAGAAGTTATGGAAAAGCCATTAGGTCGTCAGATCTGTGGTGAAAAGATGGTGTTTTATCGTGGTAAAGAAAATAAGGTCTATGCAGTAGAAGACTTCTGCCCACATCGCGGTGCTCCACTATCTTTAGGCTTTGTAGAGGATGGCAATCTGGTTTGTGGTTATCACGGCTTAGTTATGGGCTGTGATGGCAAGACAGTTGCTATGCCTGGACAGCGTGTTCGTGGTTTTCCATGTAACAAGAGTTTCAGTGTTGTAGAGAAATTCGGTTTTATCTGGGTATGGCCAGGTGACCAATCACTTGCAAGTGAAGATCAGTTACCTGAACTTGAATGGGCAGAGAATCCTGAATGGGCATATGGTGGTGGATTGTTCCACATCAATTGCGATTATCGCCTGATGATTGATAACCTGATGGATCTTACTCATGAAACTTATGTTCACTCAGCCAGTATTGGACAAAAAGAAATTGATGAAGCAGCACCTACTACTCGTATAGATGGGGATCATGTTATTACAGAACGTCATATGGAAAGTATCTATGCACCTCCATTTTGGCAAATGGCATTAAGAGGCAACAATCTGGCGGATGATGTTCCGGTAGACCGCTGGCAGATCTGTCATTTCTTTGCGCCAAGTAATGTTCATATTGAAGTTGGCGTAGCACATGCAGGTAAAGGTGGCTATCAGGCAGCTGCCGAGCATAAAGTATCTTCTATTGTGGTGGACTTTATTACGCCTGAAACAGAAACCTCTCACTGGTATTTCTGGGGTATGGCCCGTCACTTCCAGCCAGAGAATGCGGAACTGACAGATCAGATCCGTGAAGGACAAGGCAAGATTTTCTCTGAAGATCTGGACATGCTGGAACAGCAACAACAAAACCTGCTCCGCTATCCTGACCGCAAGTTGCTGATGCTGAATATTGATGCAGGCGGAGTGCAAGCACGCAAAGTGATTGATCGTCTGATTAGCCAAGAACAGGTTAACGAGATTGCAGGCAAAGAGCAGATTCCGTCAGTCACGCTTGGTTAAATAGTTAAAGTTTTAGAACAGTATTTTGATTTTTTAAATTTTAGGAGCGGCACTCACATGGAAGTGACCATTCATCAGATCCATCAACACAATTCTCAAATAAATTCATTTGAGCTCATGAGTTGTAATGGGGAGCCTCTACCTCCTTTTAAAGCAGGTGCTCATATTGATGTATATATGGGCGAAGGCTTAATACGCCAATATTCCTTGGCGAATTGCAGCAGTGAACAGCACCGCTATGTAATTGGTGTACTGAATGATCCAAACTCACGTGGTGGCTCACGCTTTATGCATGAACAGTTACAGGTGGGGCAACGCATTCAGATTAGTGAACCCCGTAACCTGTTTGAGCTGAATACAGAGCTTGAACATGCAGTCCTATGTGCAGGCGGGATTGGGATTACACCAATTCTGGCAATGGCCAAAGAGTTAAAACGACTGAAAAAATCTTTCAAACTGTTTTACTTTGTTAAAACCCGTTCGGCAGTGGCTTTTCATGAGGATCTCAATCTTCTAGGTGATTCAGTTCATCTGCACATTGATGATGAAGCCGCCACACATTGCAACTTACTAAGTGCGCTTGCTCAGTCTGACTTAGCACATCATGTTTATGTATGTGGTCCACAAGGTTTTATGGATTTCGTGATCCAGACTGCCCAACAGCAATCCTGGCCTGAGACGCATATTCATAAAGAACACTTTAGTGCTCCAGCAATTGATACCAGTGAAGATGGTAGTTTCAATATTAAAGTTAAAAAAACCGGCCAACTGATCCATGTTGCACAAGACCAAACAGCTGTACAAGCACTTGAAGCTGCTGGGGTAAGTATTCCTGTTTCTTGCGAACAGGGTATTTGTGGTACCTGTTTAGTGAAGGTAGTAGAGGGTGAAATTGACCACCGGGATATGTATTTAACTGAAGAAGAACAGGCGGCACAAGATCAATTTACTCCATGCTGCTCGCGTGCAAAATCTAAAATGCTAGTTATTGATCTTTAAAAAATAAAAAACTGCTATCTCATTAGAACTAGCAGTTTAATCTTTCTCCACTTTCCACCCTTCTGCACCCTCAGAAGGGATTTTTTTATTTAAAGAAAAGGCTTAACCTTAGGAATGCGCATGTGAATTAAAAATAGAACGCATCATATCGCCCAGAGTGACTACATGGCTATGTTCACGCATCAGACTCTCTGCTCGTGCTGAATCACGATTTTTTAAAGCATTGAAAATGGCACAGTGTTGAATATGGGCATGATGCAGACGGCGAATTTCTGAGAGGGGATTATTTTTATCATAAGTTAAGGCTTGGGCAGAAGCCATGGGTAGCTGATTATTCTTACTCAGAGCCTGCACAATAGCGATATTATCTGAGCCTTGAATAATCGTATTATGAAAAATGGTATTGTAATAATGATAGATTTCAATATCCTCATTACTTAGTTCAGTTTTTTTAAATATTGGCTCTATTTGAGTAATGCACTGCATTAGCTGATCTTTTTGCTGCGTACTTAGCCCTTTTTCTGCCAGTTTTTTTGCTGCCAGGCCTTCAAGCACTCCTCGCACCTCAAGTGCATCCTGAATCAACTTGGGAGAAATTTCTCTAACTGTATAGCCGCGGGTTGGATTTTTTAATAATAATCCTTCTTGCTCAAGCAGTTTAAATGCCATACGCACCGGTTGACGTGAAACTCCAAGCATTTCTGCTGTTGGAATTTCAGCCATGCGAGCACCGCCCGGAATTTCACCTGAAATAATCATTTTTCTAAGTTCAATCAGTACTTGCTGACCTGATGACATGGACTTACTCATTTATAATATGTGTACTGATGCTACCGGGTGCATGAAAATAATTCAACAGAAGTCATGAAGATCCTATTCAGCTTATTAAGTTATTGCTTCCTCAAGAATAGACATTGAAAAGTAGCTAGACGAACTCAAATCCGACCTGATGATATAGAAAATTATCCTTCCTGAAAATGCTGTAAATTAATGGCCATGATTTCAAGATTATTCCTGATCAAAAAGGCCAGATTAATATCCACGCCTTTTAGCATCGTTTGTTCCAGTTCCTGAACGACTGCCCGACACTCGCTTAATTTATTTAACCCTGCTTGAGTGACATTGACAAGAATACGACGACCATGAGATGGGTCCGATTCCTTACTAATCCAGCCGCTACTTAATAAATCCTGTAGAATTTTATTAGTCGATTGGGGTTTGATAAAAGAACGCTCCGCCAGTTTGGCATTGGAGAGATTTCCTTTTGCTGCGAGTACTGACAATGCCGTGAACTGAGGCAAAGTAATATCTAAAGGCTTTAGGCGTTCATTCAGTAATTTACTAATAATACGATCAACACGAGCTATCATATAGCTCAGGGTTGGCAGTTGATTTAACTGATGTTCCATAATACTTAATTCAACCTTAAATTCTAACCATTAAAAAGTATGGCCAATTCGGCCATACTTAAGTCATCACATTACTGAGTTTGAGTTGATGTATTTAATACAGGGACCTGCCGTGAAACTTTTGATTTACGAACCAAAAGTAACGCTGCGATCATTGCCATTAAAATCAGTGGAATACTTGCACCAATGACCATCGCTGAACTTGAACCGAGCGATAACAGCATACCTGCGAAAAGAGGCCCGGCAAAAGAACCAATTCGACCAACTGCAACTGCTGCACCAACCCCTGTTCCACGCATTTCAGTTGGGTAGAACATGGCTGCAAGACCATACAATGCAGACTGACCACCGACAATAAATAGACCACATCCGACAGCAGATAATACAAGTAATGCCACGGTTGGTGAAATAGCCAGACAACACAGCGAGACTAGAATACCAATGTAAATCAGTTTGACCGTAGTACTCATTCGAATTTTATCTAGCAAGACGCCCATTAAAATCGAACCAAATATACCGCCAATATTATAGCCAATCTGAACATAGTTTGCTTCCGTCTTACCTAGGCCTTGTGCACCCATTAACAGAGGTAACCAGTTGAGCAGGAAGTACAGCACCACAAGGGTAAAGAAGAAACTGACCCAGATCTGAATGGTAGAGAAACGACGTTCTTTGGCAAACAGCACTTCAAAGAATGGTGTCGAAGTTTTTTGCTTCGCTGCTGTCAAATAGTCTTTCGATTCAGGTAAGAATTTAATTAATAAAGGAATTAATAAAATCGGGGCAAAACCACCGACATAGAAGATATGCCGCCACTGCGCATCACCTGCAAGTGCCATCGCGACAAATGAGGTCAACATACCGCCAAATGGAATACCACTGTACATAATACTGACAGCAATCCCTTTATGTTTCTCCGACACAGCTTCCGATGCCATAATAATCATCATTGGCAATGCACCACCCATCCCAAGACCGGTCAAGAAACGAATAATCAGTAACAAGGTATAGTCTGCTGCATAGGCAGTTAACACCGACATAACACCAAAAACTAAAATACTTGTTAACAAAACTGCTTTACGCCCGATTTTGTCTGCAAACCGTCCACCAATGATTGCGCCTGGTAAGGTTCCCAAAATTGCTGCACTAAATGCCCATGCCATTTGGGCATTGTCCAAGCCAAACTCCGCTCGCATCCGTGGTGCTGCAACGCCCATCGATTGAAGATCAAAACCCTCAAACACTGCAATTGCAAAACACAATACGAGTGTAAGCGTAGCTTTACCTTTGCTACTTACACTATTTTCCATTCGTTATTGTCCTTTTAGAATTTTTTAATTCATACACTTCCTATGTATTGCTTTCCGTCCTAAGCAATTCAAAAAATATCACCTAAACTTATAATTTAATCAATATGTATTTTTATATTTTTACAATTTAAATATTTATTTTATTAAATTACATCATCTTATAAATTATTTTTAAAAAATGCAAAATAAGACTTGAATGTAAGTTTAACTGATATTAGATTAAATCCTATCAGGACATAAAACGAACATTAAGGAGCAACACATGTCTTATCAAAACCGCTGGGAAACCGTTGATGTACAAGTTGATGCAGGTATTGCATGGGTTACTTTAAATCGCCCAGAAAAGAAAAATGCAATGAGTCCAACACTCAATAAAGAAATGATAGATGTACTTGAAACCTTAGAACTTGACCCTGCAGCGAAAGTACTTGTTTTGACTGGCGCTGGTGATTCATGGACAGCGGGTATGGATTTGAAAGAATATTTCCGCGAAGTTGATAATCAACCGGAGATCTTCCAAGAACGTATTCGCCGTGATGCATCTCGCTGGCAATGGCATTTACTTCGTTTCTATTCAAAACCAACAATTGCGATGGTAAACGGTTGGTGTTTTGGTGGTGGCTTCTCTCCTCTGGTTGCCTGTGATCTTGCCATTGCTGCAGACGGAGCTACTTTTGGTTTATCTGAAATTAACTGGGGCATCCCACCAGGTAACCTTGTAAGCAAAGCAATGGCGGATACAGTTGGCCACCGTACTGCGATGTACTACATCATGACTGGCAAGACCTTTTCAGGTGTTGAAGCTGCCAATATGGGCTTAGTCAATAAAAGTGTTCCACTTGCTCAACTTCGTGCTGAAGTAACTGAACTTGCTAACAACTTACTTGAGAAAAATCCAGTTGTACTGCGTACTGCGAAAAATGGTTTCAAACGTTGCCGTGAACTAACTTGGGAACAAAACGAAGATTACTTATATGCAAAACTGGATCAATGTAATCATCGTGATGATGAAGGTGGTCGTGAACAAGGTCTGAAGCAATTCCTTGATGACAAGTCAATTAAGCCAGGTCTTCAAGCTTACAAACGCCCTGCTTAAGCAGTATCAATTCACATTCGTCATGATGGACATGTAAGGAAACATTTGCCATGCAAAACGTACAGTTACTTATTCACGGTCAATCCGTTGCAGCAAGTTCAGGACAAACTTTTGAAAGAATCAGTCCGATCGATGGCTCAATTGCTTCAATTAGTGCTGCTGCAACTTTATCGGATGTTGATCGTGCGATCGAATCCGCACACGAGGCATTTAAATCATGGTCTGCCCTTTCTCCAACAGACCGTCGTTTAAAACTGCTTAAAGCGGCCGACCTGATGGATCAAAAAACTGAACAATTTATTCAGACTGCGATTCATGAAATAGGTTCAACTGCAACGTGGTATGGTTTTAATGTTTACCTTGCAGCCAATATTCTACGCGAAGCTGCAGCTATGACCACACAAATTGATGGCAGTATTATTCCATCAGATGTACCGGGCAATATGGCGATGGGCATTCGCGTACCCTGTGGTGTTATCGTCGGGATGGCACCATGGAACGCCCCTGTGATTCTTGCCACACGTGCATTAGCTATGCCTCTTGCCTGTGGTAACACTGTGGTCCTTAAAGCATCTGAAGCATGCCCTGCAACACATCGTCTGATTGGTGAAGTGTTACATGAAGCAGGGATTGGAGATGGGGTAGTCAATGTCATCACTCATGCGGCCCAAGATGCCCCTCAAATTGTGGAACGCTTAATTAGCCACCCACTAACCAAGCGTATTAATTTTACCGGTTCAACCCATGTGGGCCGGATTATTGCTGAAACAGCAGCAAAATATTTAAAACCGGTCCTGCTCGAACTTGGTGGAAAAGCACCTGTGATTGTGCTTGATCAAGCTGACATCGATGAAGCGGTCAATGCCGTGACCTTCGGTGCATTCTTTAACCAGGGTCAAATCTGTATGTCGACAGAACGTGTTCTTGTTGATGAAAAAATTGCTAATTCCTTTATCGAAAAACTCGTGGCAAAGGTCAAAACTATTCGCGCTGGCAATCCACTTGAGAATGATGCTCCACTTGGTGTACTGGAAAGCTTAAAAGCAGCTGCACGTATTGGGAAGTTAATTGAAGATGCACGTGAAAAAGGTGCAAATTTACCACTCGGCTTGGACATCCAAGGTGCTATTATGCAACCTACAATAGTGGTTGATGTCACCAAAGAAATGCAGATTTATGCCGAAGAATCGTTCGGTCCTGTCTGCACAGTACAACGCTTTAAAACAGTTGATGACGCCGTAGAATTGGCAAATGATTCTGACTTTGGTTTGTCAGCAGCCGTGTTTAGCCAAGATTTAGCACAAGCGCTTGCCGTAGCAAAACGGATTGAATCCGGTATCTGCCATATCAATGGTGCCACTGTACATGATGAAGCACAAATGCCATTTGGTGGTGTCAAACAAAGTGGTTATGGACGATTTGGCAGTAAAGTTTCTGTGGCTGAGTTTACTGAATTACGTTGGGTGACCATACAAACCAGCCCACGCCACTACCCAATTTAACGAAAGTAAGAGAGTTGACATGAAGTCAACTCTCTTCGTTGAAAAAGAATAGATAAAAATACATGGAGTAATAACAATGGCACACATGACAGTTCAATCACATAAGTATCCTGAACGATTTGTTAAATTAGGCAGTCATGAAACACATGTTGAATATAAGAATGACGTCTTATACATTTCTCCCAAAGAACAACTTAAGCCTTATCCGCAAAAATTGACCGATCGTTTATTACAGTACGCAGAAACACATCCAAACCTTGTCTTCGCCGCTAAACGTGATAGTTCAGGTCAATGGATTGAACTGACATATGCAGAAACTGCGAATCGTGCATGGCGTATCGCCCAAAGCTTAAAACAATATCCGCATTTATCGACCGAACGTCCCATTGTTATTTTGTCTGGTAACGATCTCGAACACCTCACCTTATCCATGGGCGCAATGCTTGCAGGGATCCCATTTTCAGCTATTTCCCCTGCTTATTCTTTAATTTCCAAAGATTTTGGCAAACTCAAACATGTCTTTGATGTCCTCACGCCAGGTTTAGTTTTTGCCAATGATGGAGAGGATTTTGCTACTGCCATTGAGTACTGCCGTAATGCTGATGATATTGAAGTCGTTACAAACTCTGGCAAACTCGGTGAAAAAACTTGTATTGCTTTCTCTACGCTTCTTGAGTCTGAAATGACAGATATTAAAGCGCACTACGAAACGATTGATGAACATCAAATTGCCAAATTTTTATTTACCTCTGGCTCGACCAAAATGCCAAAGGCAGTACCGACCACACATTTGATGCTCTGCACCAACCAGCAAATGTTGCTGCAAACTTTCCCTGAATTTGAAGAAACACCACCGATTTTGGTCGATTGGTTGGCATGGCATCATACCTTCGGGGGGAGCCATAATGTCGGAATTGCACTCTATAATGGCGGTACGATTTATATTGATGATGGCAAACCGGTGCCGGGGAAAATGGATGAAACTATTCGTAACCTGAAAGAAATTGCACCAACGGTATATTTAAATGTACCGAAAGGTTGGGAAGAAATCACGGTAGCACTTGAACAGGATGCTGAACTCCGTGAAAAATTCTTTAGCCGTGTCAAAGTATTGTTTTTTGCTGGAGCTGCACTATCTGAAGCAGGTTGGAACCGTCTAGATCAGATTGCACAAGCCCATTGCGGTGAACGCATCCGTATTATGAGTGGCTTAGGCATGACAGAAACCGCGCCATCTTGTGTATTTACTACAGGTCCTAAAGTCATGGCAGGCTTTATTGGCTATCCAGCGCCGGGCTGTGAAGTCAAACTGGCACCATGTGGCGATAAACTTGAATTTTGTGTTCGTGGCAAAAATGTCATGAGACATTATTGGCGTCTGCCTCAAGAACAACAAGCTGATATTTTCGATGAAGAAGGGTTTTACCGTACCGGCGATGCTGTAAAACTTGTTGATCCAAACGACCCAAGCCAAGGCCTTATGTATGACGGACGTATTGCCGAAGACTTTAAACTCAATACCGGCACCTTTGTTAATGTGGGCACCTTACGGAATAAAGTCCTGATTAATGGCAATCTGCTTATTCAAGATGTCTGCATTACCGGTTCCAACCTGAATGCGATTGGTTTTCTGATTTTCCCGAAAATTTCAGCTTGTGCTGAATATACCGGTTTAGATCTTAAACACACGACGGCCCAAGAAGTGTTGAGCCACCCTAAAGTGCAGCAATGGTTTAAACAATTTCTGGTGGACTTCAATAAAGACGCTACTGGCAGTTCAAATACCGTATCAATGCTGTATTTAATGACAGAAGCTCCACAGCTGGATGCCGGAGAAACCACTGATAAAGGTAACTTAAATCAGAGTGGCATTTTGAAACGTCGTGCTGCCATGGTGCAGGAACTCTATGAGAAACATGTCAATAATCCACTGATTATTCGTATTCCAACCCTTAAACAATAAGCCCTTACCCTGAGTTTAGCAGCGCTTTTTATAGCGCTGCTTGGGCAGTTGCATCCAAATTAAGGATAATTCTATGCAAAAAGATAGTGATTTCGAGCTATTTCGTGATAATTATCAACGTTTTTTAGCAGAACACGTTGCACCATTTTATGAAACTTGGGAAGAGCAAGGCTTAATCCCTCGTGAACTATGGCACAAGCTTGGGGACAATGGTTTTTTATGTGTTGATGTCCCTGAAGAGTACGGGGGCTTTGGTGCACCGATTCACTATTCACAAATGTTGGTCCAGGAAACAGCCAAAGCTGGTTTTACTGCCTTGGCAGTCGGTATTGGAGGGCAAAGTGAACTTGTCTCCCCTTATATCCAAAATATTGGTAGCGAAGAACAAAAACAATATTGGTTACCCAAGATGGTCTCGGGTGAGGTAGTCACCGCGATCGCAATGACCGAAGCGAATGCTGGTTCAGATTTACAAGCAATTCGTACCCAGGCCATTTTAGATGGCGATCATTATGTGGTGGACGGTTCTAAAACCTTTATTTCCAATGGGCATCATGCCGACTTAATCGTACTGGTTGCAAAAACTGACCCGCAAGCACGTGCCAAAGGCATTTCCATTTTACTCGTTGATGCTCATTTAAATGGAGTGAAAAAAGGACGCGGCCTGAAAAAAATTGGACTACATGCTCAAGACACTGCTGAACTGTTTTTCGACCAAGTTTATGTACCTAAAAATCAACTTTTGGGACAAGAGGGTCATGGTTTTAGCTATCTGATGCAAGAACTCCCACGCGAACGCCTCAGTATTTCACTCATGGCACTTGGAGCAATCCAAGGTGCTATCGACATTACCAAAGAGTATGTACTTGAACGTAAAGCCTTTGGTCAAGCTTTATCCCAATTCCAGAATACACGTTTTGTGCTTGCGCAAGCACAAATTAAAGCACTTGCAGCTGAAGCATTTGTAGAACGCTGTAAAGACCTATATAGCAAAGATGTCCTAAGTGTGACTGAAGTGGCCGCATTGAAATGTTTTATTACTGACACCCAATGTGAAGTCATTGACCAGCTCCTGCAACTGTTTGGGGGCTACGGCTATATGCAGGAATATCCAATTTCGCGCTTCTTTGTCGATGCGCGTGTGCAAAAAATTTATGGGGGAACCAATGAAATTATGAAGGAGATGGTAGCACGCGAACTCTTGGGGAAATAAAACACGCATGACTTAAAAACAATATTTTCAATAATGTTTCAGGATGAAATAATGATGAAAAATTTATGGATCACACCGTTTTTACTTTTAACTACACCTGCTTTTGCCAATAGTTTTATTGAGCAAAGTAAAGTGGATTTAACGGCTCGCAACTTCTACTTTGATCGCGATTTCCAGGTTGAAAACCGTTATCCGTCACTCCGGGACTGGAGTCAAGGTTTTATTTTCAAAGCTCAGTCAGGTTATACCGAAGGTCCTATTGGATTTGGTATCGACATTTTGGCCACTGCCGGGTTTAAGCTGGATGGCGATGCAAAGTATGGTGGTACAGGAAACCTACCACGTAATGCCAGAACGAATGAGCCAGCAGATCAATATGGGGAAATTGGGATCACGGCTAAAGCCAAAGTTGCTCAAACTGAAGTCCGCATCGGTACATTACAACCGATGACACCAGTACTTGTCGGTTCCCCTGCGCGCCTGTTACCTCAAACCTATCGTGGGGTTGCAGTTCAGTCTAAAGATGTGCAGGGTCTCGATTTACAAGCATCCTATATTGACAAGGTCAATCACCGTGATTCGACCAATTATGAAAACATTAAAATCTCTGGGGTAAACGGCCGTTATAGATCGGTTGAAACAGATCATTTGTACTATCTTGGTGGCCATTATGATCTCAACAATTATCCGCTAAAACTGACAGCCTTCCATATGGATGTCGAAGATCTGTATCATCAATCATTATTGGGCGTCACCTACAAGCATGCCTTTAATGAGGATACCGCACTGACCAGCCAGCTACGTTATTATATGAGTGATGCTGATGGTGCTGCCAAAGCAGGTAAAGTAGATAATAATCTAATCCATAGCCACTCAGAGCTAAAGCATCAAAACCATAAATTTATTCTTTCGACTTTCCATCATCTAGGTGACACGGCCTTTCCTTATCTAACTGGCGGTGAAACAGGCTTAACCATCGATACATGGACCGGCGAATTCTTAAATGCCAAAGAACGTGTTTATAGTGCCCGTTATGAATATGACTTTAAAGATTATGTTCCGGGTTTACGTTTTATGACTCGTTATACCCATGGTAGCAATATTTATGCGCCGCAACTCGGAGGCACCGATTTTGAGGAAGATGAACTCGACTTTGACATAGGTTATACCGTGCAAAATGGCCCACTGAAAAACCTTGGGCTACGTGCACGTTATGCAATTTATGATAATGATATGCCGATTACTGCCAATATTAAACCGGCTAATGAAACCCGTATCAATATTGATTACACATGGAAATTTAAATAATACCTTCAAAGGCTCTAGTTTTTAGGGCCTTTTTTATTTTAAAGGATGATAAATGAAATATTTATTTGGCATTTGGATCGGCCTAAATCTATCTGTACTCAGTTATGCAGATACATAGTTTTCGCCTCCACCACTTAAACTTGAACCCTTGGCCACTTTCAAGGTTGAATTAAATGCTCCAGTTTGGGAGTTAGGCAAAACGGCAGATATGGGACAAAGACGGATTATTCCGATTACTGGCGGCACTTTTGAAGGTCCTTCATTTAGAGGACGTATTCTCAACAATGGCGCAGACTGGCAAATCGTAGATAGCAAAGGCCTAGCGATTATCGATACACGATATCTTTTGAAAACTGATGACGGCGCATTGATTTATTTACAGACTAAAGGTTACCGACATGCTTCACCTGAAATTCTGAAACAGTTAAGTACAGGTAAAGATGTCGATCCAAGTCATTATTATTTCAAGTTGACTATGCAATTCGAGACCAGTGCACCCCAATATGCCTGGTTAAACCAAACCGTAGCTGTAGGCAGTGCAATGCGTTTAGGTAAGGCGGTGATTTATGATGCATTTACCTTAAAATAAAAGAATGAGAAAAATTAGTATTTATAAAAATTGAAGGATTAATCACTATGGAAAACAAGATTCTGGAACATCTCCCACCAATTCATCATTTATTGGGGGGGCATAATATTCAGTGGGATAGAGAAAAGCGTGAAATAGCCGTGAGTTATACTGCACTCGAGAGCTTTACCAATCCGCGCGGTAGCATCGAAGGCGGTATGATTTGCGCTATGCTTGATGATGCTATGGGGATTTTGGCAGCACTAAATCAGACTTCAAAACCTGCCGCGACGATTAATTTATCGATGGATTTTTTTCGACCATGTGAAGTCGGTGAAGTACAGGCAAAAGCGTGGTTTATTAAAGAAGGGCGTAAAATTCTCAGTATCGAAAGTGAAGCCTGGCAGCAAGGCAAATTAGTTGCCAAAACAAGTGCAGCTTTTATGGTATTAGACTAAAACAAAAATTAAAGTAATTAAAAAAGGTCAGTGAAATCCCTGACCTTTTTTGTCGTTTTAGTTTTCCTTCAAACGCTTAGATATCTAGGAATACCGTTTCATTATCACCCTGGATACGTACATCAAAACGATAGACCACTTCACCATTACATTCTTCACGTTTGGCAATTAAAGTCTGACGGCGTGGCGCCCATTCAATTCCATTCAGCAATGGATCTTTAGCATTGGCTTCTGCCTCATCATCAAAGTAAATACGGGTATGTAAACCTAAGTTAATACCACGTGCAAAAATGACTAAAGCAATATGCGGTGCCTGACGGGTACCTTTACGCCCCGGTAGAGCGCCTGGCTTAATTGTATCAAAGCTCCATAACCCCGTTTCAAAGTTTGCAGCTGCACGGCCCCAACCAAAGAAATGTGGATCAGCCTGTTTACCCTGAATATCTGCCTTACTTGGATAGACGCCATTTGCATCTGCCTGCCAGATTTCAACCAATACATCACGTAAAGGTAGACCGAGGCCATCAAATACCTGACCTTCAAGGCGAATACGTTCACCTTGAGTTTCAGCTTTAACCAATTGATTATTAAAACTATGCTCAAATACTTCAATGCCTGCCTGATTGGGCATCAGGCCAATATGGACGTATGGACCACCTGTTTGAGATGGTGTTTCATGTAATTCCTGAAAATTCCAACCGTTCATCATGATGCTCCTTATCACGTTAATTCATTTTCAAAATAAGTTCCGCGGCGACCACGTAAAGTAATGTCAAAGCGATAACAACGGCTGTCAGCCTCAATGAAATTACTCTTGTCTTCCAAGGCAATCAAAGCACGGCGTTGCTGCTCTGAAGGAACCGTTTTTAGAATTGGGCAGCTGTCAATTAAAGTATCGCCTTCAAAATAAAATTGCGAAATGAGACGTTGTGCCCAGCCATCTGCCATGACCGAGAAATGAATATGTGCAGGACGCCATTCATTGATACGGTTACGCCAAGGATATGGACCCGGTTTAATGGTACGGAAAATGAAAAAACCATTTTCATCCGTCAGCATACGACCACAACCACCAAAGTTAGGATCCATTGCACCAATATATTGGTCATTTGGATGACGATAACGACCAGAGGCATTTGCCTGCCAGACTTCAATCAAGGCATTTTTAACCGGACGACCAAATTGGTCACGCAAGTAACCATGAATAATGACACGTTCACCAACAGGTAAACCATCTTTGGCATAGTTCAAAATCAAGTCATTGTCTTTAGGCCCTAAAAGTGCTGAGGTGAAATGTGGCGCCGTTACTTCAGTCAGTGTTTGCGCAATTGAAATGAGTGCATTTTTCGGCGAACGCAGCACACTGGTTTTATAACCCGGTGCGTAGGCCGGTGGATGATCATCCGTATTACGTTGCGCATAAGCGCCTAGTTGATTCTGAATCATGAATCTCTCCTTGTTCAATTCTAAAAAATCGTCCGTTATTTAAGTTTGGTCGGTGTAATACCAAGTTCTACAAAAACTTCCTCTGCCATGTGCATTGCAGCGTTTGCAGCAGGTAAACCTGCATATAAGGAAGCATGTAAAAACAGTTCTTTAAGCTCATCTTTGGTAACACCATTGTTAAAACATGCACGAATATGCATACGTAACTCAGCTTCACGACCCAATGCGAGCAAAATACCGATAGTTACCAGACTACGGGTATGACGTGGTAAACCTGGACGTGACCATACTTCTCCCCAGGCAAAACGACTGATGAAGTTTTGGAAGTCTTCATTAAAGTCATTTAAATTTTCCAAAGAGCGTCCGACGTGTGCTTCACCTAACACTTCAGTGCGTACTTCTATTCCCTGTTTGTAACGTTCTTCATCATTCATGATCAATACACTCTTTCAAGTTTATAAGGCGGATTGAAGATGTCTGAGGAACACCTTCATTCCATGATGATCTTTAATTGAAATCAGTGCTTTGCAATAAATTCTGCAAAGACTTGGTTAAATTCTTGTGGAACCTCAATATTTGATAAATGTGAAGCATCTAGCACCGCAATCTCACAGTTCGGTATATGCGCTTGCATAAATTCGCCATCTGCCACCGTTGTCACAGGATCAAGCCCACCGCATAGCGCCAGACAAGGGACTTGAATCATTGCAATCCGTTCACGTAAGTCAGCTTGAGCGAGTGCACGACACGATGCTGCATAGCCTTTCGGCGGTGTCACCGACAAACTTTGAATGGTCTGCTGTGCAAGGCGATCGTGGATATAATCAAATTTGTTGCTGAAC
Source organism: Acinetobacter lwoffii (assembly GCF_022809915.1). Taxonomy (GTDB): domain Bacteria; phylum Pseudomonadota; class Gammaproteobacteria; order Pseudomonadales; family Moraxellaceae; genus Acinetobacter; species Acinetobacter lwoffii_M. The sequence goes on from NZ_JALGQY010000008.1 coordinate 110,568, forward strand.
CACCGGGTGTGTGTTGTGCTGACAATATCGGCCAATCCCTGTTCTTCGACCGCATCTGCACGTGATAACCATGCTTCAGCTTGTCCAATCTTCGCGGCTGAATTGGCAATGGTCATACTCAGGAAACGCTGTGGCGCGATTAAACCCAATTGCAGACCAGTGATTCCGCCCATCGAAATACCACAAAAATGCGCTTTTTCAACTTTGAAGTGATCAAGAATATCAATGACATCATTAGCTAAGTCGCTCAGCGTGATATTTTCAATGACCGCACTTTTACCATGACCGCGGGTGTCATAACAGATCACAAAGTAGTCTTCAGCAAATGCAGCAACTTGAGCCTGCCACATGCCGTAATCTGTACCCAATGAGTTCGAAAAAATAAGGGCTGGATGAGCGGTATCACCAAAAGTGTAAACTGCCAATTGTTGGCCATTACGATTATTGATAAATGTCATGATGACTATTTTCCTTGAACACGTTGCAATACTGCATCGATCTGCTGCTGGGTATTACCTAAATAATTTTGTGGATTAAAAATCTGGCTTAATTGTTCCGAATTAAATACAGCTAAAATTTCAGGATGATTTTGTGCTACATCTAATAAGTGACGCTGTTCAGCAACTGCCTGTTTACATGCGGCTTCAACCACATGATGGGCATTGAGTCGGCCTAACTTTGGTGCCAAAGACATCATGAGGGCTTCTGCCATAATTAAGCCCTGAGTACATTCTAGATTGCGGCACATATTGTCCTTCTGTACTTCCAGGCCCTCAAAAACTTCTATCGCGCGTTGCAGGCTACCAGCACACAATTGGAAGATTTCAGGCAGTGCCAGCCACTCAGCATGCCAGCCCCCCAAACTACGTTCATGTTCCTGAACCATACTTTGATAGATACTCGACATGAGTGCAGGGACACGATTGGCTGCTGCCAGAATTGATGCTGCTGCAACAGGATTACGTTTATGCGGCATCGTCGATGATCCGCCACGCCCTACTCCGCTTGGTTCAAACACTTCTGCAATTTCGGTTTGCATCATCAGTGACCAATCGCGTGCCATCTTGCCCAAGTTACCTGTAATTATGGCAAGCACATGGGTTATTTCCACAATACGATCACGTTCGCCATGCCAAGTACAATCCGGGACATTGAGTTGAAGTTCTGTTGCAAACGCCTTTACAACTGCACTGCCTTGATCAATAAGTGACGCAAGTGTGCCCACAGCTCCACCTAATTGTGCAGTGAGCGCAACATGTTTGAGTGCTTGCACACGCTCAAAATCCCGCTGTAAGCTTGAAAGCCAACGTGCAGTTTTATAACCGAACGTCATTGGTAAACCTTGTTGTAACCATGTCCGACCAATCATGACTTGATCACGATATTGTTCGGTAAGTACCTGAGTTACATGAATAGCTACCGTCAACTGTTTTTCGATAATATTTAAGGCATCTCGACACTGTAAAATACAGGCCGTATCAATAATATCTTGGCTTGTCGCCCCCCAATGCACATAGCGTGAAGCATCTTCATCAACTTTTTTAACGGCAGCCGTCAATTGCTTCACAAAGGGAATCGCAATGTTTCCAGCAAGTCCTGATGCACTTGCAAGCGCAGTAAAGTCAATGATCTCATTCACCCGTTGTTGGGCAACGTATACAATATTTGCTGCCGCTGAAGCAGGAATCACACCCACTTTTGCCTGAGCTTGAGCCAATGCTGCTTCTGCTTGCAACATATAACGCACTACCCCTTCATCACTAAATATTGCAGTGATCTCAGTTTGGTAAAATAGACTTGCGTACAATTGGCTCATTTGAATATCCTTTTTCTCATTCGTTTTTAAATACCTTTCATTGTTTTGTTTTTAAGCAAAAAATGAAAGGTATTTAAATTTATACACGTTCAATAATCAAAGCGATGCCTTGACCGACACCAATACACATTGAACATAGAGCGTATTGACCACCGGTTTGTTCCAGCTGGTTCAGTGCAGTCGTCACCAGACGCGCGCCAGATGCACCCAGTGGATGACCCAAAGCAATCGCACCGCCATTTGGATTAACTTTCTCTGAGCCGTCTTCGATACCCAAGTCACGGGTACATGCCAGCGCCTGAGCAGCAAAAGCTTCATTCAGCTCGATCACATCCATTTGCTCCAAAGTCAGACCGGTTTGCGCCAATAGTTTCTTGATGGCAGGTGCTGGACCAAAGCCCATGATGCGTGGTTCAACACCAACAACCGTTGAACCAATAATTTTGGCACGTGGTTTTAAGCCGTGTTGAGCAACCGCTTCATCAGATGCGATTAAAAGAGCAGCCGCACCATCGTTAATACCAGACGCATTACCCGCCGTTACCGTACCGTCTGCTTTCACCACAGGTTTCAGTTTTGCCAATGCTTCTGCTGTAGTTGAAGCACGCGGATGTTCATCAGTAGAGACAACCACTGGATCGCCTTTACGTTGTGGAATCACCACAGGAATGATTTCTTTAGCAAAGAAACCTTTGGCTTTTGCTGCAGCTGTACGTTGCTGGCTAGTCAGGGCAAATTTATCCTGATCTGCACGGTTAATCCCGAACTGTTCAGCGACATTTTCAGCCGTTTGCGGCATGGTGTCCACGCCGTACATTTCTTTCAGTTTCGGATTGATAAAACGCCAGCCCATGGTGGTGTCTTCAATCTTCTGGCTACGGCCATACGCCGTTTCTGACTTGCCCATCACGAATGGAGCACGCGACATGCTTTCTACACCACCGGCAATAATCAGATTGGCTTCACCGGCTTTAATCGCACGTGCTGCCATCGCGACTGCATCCATCGATGAACCACACAGACGGTTTACTGTCGTTGCTGGCACCTGATAAGGCAAACCTGCAAGCAGGGATGACATGCGACCGACGTTACGGTTGTCTTCACCGGCCTGGTTGGCACAGCCATAAATCACGTCATCGACCTGTTCCCAGTTCACCGATGGATTACGTTCCATCAAGGCTTTAATTGGCAGCGCCCCAAGGTCATCTGCACGGACAGGTGCTAAACCACCTGCGTAGCGGCCGAATGGGGTACGGATGGCATCAACGATATATGCGTTTTTCATTTATTGAATCCTTTTACCTCCCTTAATCCCTCCTGAAAGGAGGGAGACTTACCCGGACTCAAAAAGCTTTGAGTTGCGATATAAAGTCTCCCTTTCTTGCGCATCAACTTAAAATAATGCTTAAGTTCTGCTCAGGAGGATGAGGGGGATTTAAAATTATCTTTAAAGTGTATTAACCTTGAGTCGCATCAATCAGTTTGGCACCAGTCATTGACTGCAATTCTTCAAATGACAGACCTTCGACTTTCTCAATCACTTTCATACCTTCGTTGGTCACATCAATCACACACAGGTCGGTATAGATACGGTCGACACATTTCAATCCAGTCGCAGGATAAGACAGTTCAGCCACAATTTTTGGCTCGCCTTTTTTGGTCACATGATCAGTCGTAATAAAGACTTTTTTTGCACCCACAGCCAGATCCATCGCACCGCCGACTGCTGGAATTGCATCTGGAGCACCAGTATGCCAATTCGCCAAGTCACCATTTTCAGCGACCTGGAATGCACCCAGTACAGCGATGTCTAAGTGACCGCCACGCATCATGGCAAATGAGTCACCGTGGTGAAAATATGCTCCGCCTTCGAGTAACGTGACAAATTCTTTACCGGCATTAATTAGCTCAGGATCGCGATCTTCCTCAGCGGGTGGTGGACCGAAAGCCAGCAGGCCATTTTCAGAATGCAGGAAGACGTCTTTATCGCTTGGCAGGTAGCTGGAAATCTTGGTCGGTAAACCAATACCGAGGTTCACATAAGCGCCATCAGGAATATCTTGTGCCACACGTTCAGCGATCTGGTCACGGGTCAGTTTGCTATAGCTCATTATTTATCTCCGATGCCAATTATTGTGCAGGTTTAACTTGAACAACGTGTTGAACAAAAATACCCGGGGTGATGATGTGCTCTGGATCCAGTGCACCCAGTTCAACCACTTCAGAGACTTGTGCAATCGTGACATCGGCAGCCATCGCCATGATTGGGCCAAAGTTACGTGCAGATTTGCGGTAAACCAGGTTACCCCAACGGTCGCCTTGCTGTGCTTTGATTAAAGCAAAGTCAGCTTTAATTGGGTTTTCTAAAACGTAGTCTTTGCCTTCATAGTTCATGGTTGGTTTGCCTTCTGCCAGCAATGTACCAAAACCGGTAGGGGTATAGATTGGACCTAAGCCCATACCAGCCGCCTGAATACGGCATGCCAGGTTACCTTGAGGAACCAGTTCTAATTCGATTTTTCCTGCACGGTACAATTCGTCAAATACCCAGGAATCAGACTGACGCGGGAATGAGCAGATGATTTTACGCACTGCACCAGCTTTGAGTAATTTAGCCAGACCGTAGTCGCCATTACCGGCATTGTTATTGACGATCACTAGATCTTTCACACCAAGTTTGATCAAACCATCAATCAGCTCAGCAGGCTGACCTGCAGTACCAAAACCACCGATCATGATGGTAGATCCGTCTTTGATTTGTGAAAGTGCTTCGACCAGTGAGGCAGAACTTTTATCGATCATCAAATAACTCCATGTATTGCCACTCAGTACAAAAATTTTGAGAACCTAAGGTTCTGGTTGGAACACATTCTGGACGGAGAACAAATTCCAACCAAAATCCTTAGGATTCTGTGTGATCTATTCTTGATAAATTCCAAGCTTTCGACTACGGTTTAAAAATAGTTTTGTACGGTTTACATAATCATTGCACGATGATCGAACAAAAATTTTATTAATTCTCAGAATTGAATAAAGCAACTGTAAAAATAGTGAGTGAATTAATATATGAAGATTAAGGAATTGACATGACAATCAATAACGGTGCCCGCGATCAGCTGATCCAGAATTCTGAAAATAAAAAAATAATTCGTCATGAAGATTTTATTGCTGGAGTAAGTAAGGGGTTGGCGATTCTGGATTGCTTTGCCAATGATCGATATCGTTTAAACGTTAGTATGGCAGCTGAAAAGACAGGACTTACACGAGCTGCTGCACGTCGTCATTTACTGACACTAGAATATCTTGGTTATTTAGATTTTGATGGACATTTTTATTCTTTGAGTCCCAAAGTACTTAAATTTTCAGGGGCTTATCTGAGTGGAGCACAGTTACCCAAGATTGCTCAACCACTTCTTAATTTACTGACCCAGCAAACTTCATTAATTTACTCTGTGATGGTCTTGGATGGTTTTGAGGCGATTACCATCGCGCGTAGTGCCGCCCATCAACAAACTGATCGAGTCAATCCTTATGGCTTACATCTCGGTAATCGGTTACCCGCGCATGCTACTTCAGCAGGAAAAGTTTTATTGAGTTATTTAGGTCCTGAGTCACAGCAAGAATGGCTTGAGCAATATCCTTTAAAATCACTGACCAAATACACCTATACAGATAATCAGGCATTTTTAGCTCTATTACAGCAAATTCGTGCTGATGAATTTTGCTATTCAGCAGAAGAGCATGAACTTGGTGTTCATGCGCTCGCAGTTCCAATTTATAATCACCGTGCCGATGTGGTTGCTGCTTTAAATATCGTATCTCCTACTGGACGTACCAGTAAAGAATATTTACAACAGCATATTTTGCCTTTACTGCAACAAACATCGCGTGAATTCCGTCAATTTGTTTAAGTAATTTTCTACGTATAATGCGCATGTTTTTAATAAGAATTCATGCTCGAAAATAAAAAACACATCGGATTCAAATGAACTCAATGTGTTCCAAACAACCTTGGGTTTAAATGAAGATATTTTTAAAAACAGCGCTTAGCTCGCTTTTTGTAGCGGTAGACCAACATAATTTTCAGCAAGTGTCGTCTGACCTGCTTCTGAACTTAAAATATAACTCAATTCCGCTTGTTTGATTTTATGTTCAAATTCAGTTTCTGTTTCAAAACGATGAAGTAAATGTGTCATCCACCAAGAAAAACGTTCTGCTTTCCACACCCGTTTTAAACAGTTTTCTGAATAGCTATCAATGCCCGCTTCTGACCCATTGTCATAGTATTCAATCAAGGCTTTAGACAAGAATGCGATATCTGATGCTGCAAGATTCAGACCTTTGGCACCTGTTGGCGGAACAATATGCGCTGCATCCCCTGCTAAGAATAATTTGCCGAAACGCATTGGCTCTGTTACAAAGCTACGTAATGGTGCAATACTCTTTTCAATTGAAGGACCTGTAATTAACTTTTCACGGCTTTCAGGATCAAGACGGTTTTTCAACTCTTCCCAGAATTGGTCATCTGACCAGTTTTCAACTTTGTCTGTTAATGGGACCTGTAAATAGTAGCGGCTACGTGTATTTGAACGCATACTGCATAATGCAAAACCACGTTCAGATTGTACATAAATCAACTCATCTGCTACTGGTGGTACATCTGCAAGTACACCCAACCAGCCAAATGGGTACACTTTTTCAAAGGTCTTGATTTTATCTTCAGGAACACTTGCACAGCATACACCATGGTAGCCATCACAACCTGCGATAAAATCACATTGAACTGTGACCTGACGGCCGTCATGTTCAAATGTCACCGAAGGCTGCTCACCATAAAATTCATGAACTTGTACATTACTTGCTTCGTAGAAAGACGTTAATTGCGCTTCAGTACGTGCTTGCATCAGGTCTTTGGTTACTTCAGTTTGACCATAAACAGTGACCTGCTTACCTCCGGTGAGTTGGGTTAGATCCACACGGTGTTTCTCACCATTGGTTAGAATTTCAATACCGTTATGTGGTAAGCCCTTTTCTCTGAGTTGAGCATCTACACCGGCTTCAGCTAAAAGGTCAACAGATACCTGCTCGAGAATACCAGCACGGATACGGCTTGCTACATACTCAGCACTACGCTGCTCAATTAAAATATGATCAATACCGGCTTTATAGAGTAATTGTCCAAGCAATAATCCTGCTGGACCTGAACCAATAATTGCGACTTTAGTATTTAAAATTTCCATATGCTGACAATTCCTTAATAGCCATCCTTTTTTACAAGCTAAGAAATTTTTATGTTTCTGCCTAGACTTTAGCCTCAATCCCTACCGAAATAGGTGACTTTTGTCCGATGATCGGACAAGATATTTAAGAAAATAACTAATGAGGGATATATAATTGCGCAAGGATTTAATTTTTAGTGAGAATAATAATGAGTCTATTCAATATGATGATTACATTGCAGGTCTAGCAAAAGGTTTAAGTTTGCTAGAATGCTTCGGTATTGAACGTCAAAAGCTCAATGTTACTCAGATTGCTGAACGTACCGGACTAAGCCGTACTGCGGCACGACGCTATGTCCGTACACTCAAATTTCTGGGTTATCTCGATACAGATGAATATTTTTACTGGCTAACCTATAAGGTGCTACGCTTTTCCAGTGCTTATCTCAGTTCTGCATATTTACCAAAAGTTGCCCAGCCCATGCTTAATCTCTTAAGCATAAAAACTGCTTTAAGCTATTCGGTGGCAGTGCTGGATGAGCATGAAGTCGTACCTGTCGCAAAAAGTATTGCTCCCCAAATTGATACCAGCAAACTTAGTCCGCTTGGTGTACATCTGGGGAATCGCCTGCCTGCTTATGCAACATCAACGGGTAAAATATTGCTTTCACGTTTAAGTTTTGAAGCCCAACAGCAATGGCTAGATAAATTCAACCTGAAAAGACTCACTCCTTACACGATTACGGATTCTCAGGTATTTTTAAAAATATTGCAGGAAGTGGGTCAGCTTGATTACTGTATTTCTACAGAAGAACATGAATTAGGAATCATTGCGATGGCCGTACCGATTTTAAATATGCAGGGAGATACTGTAGCTGCACTAAACTGTATTGGCTCAAGCAATCGGATTGATGCCAATTATTTAATACAAAATATCCTTCCATTGCTCAAACAAACTGCTCATGATTTGCGTGCCATACTTTGATGATATTGCATGATTTCTATACTCATTTATGTTTTATATGCTGAGTAATTGATCATGCATATTGTTTTTTACAAAATGAATGCCTGTATTCATACTTTTTAATTCCTAGTATTTCACTTGATTATTCAATGATTTCCTAGGATCTGTGGATCCAATTAATCCATAAAAACGATTAAAACATTTATTTTATGCTTGAATTTGGATCCAATAATGCTACATTTTGCATATCGCAGATTTGCTGATTAAAACTTCAACAACAAAACATGGACGGGTTTTGGTGCGATGAACATATTAAAAACATTACTAGGATGACACCTAAGGGCTAGGTAGGGCTGATTAAATGAATCAATTATTGATATTCGTTGATAGGTTCATATCCCCGCGATAGGTGTCTAAATCCATGGAGAAAGTAAATGGTTCAAAACCCTCGTGAGGAAATGAATAACAAAACCATGAATAGATATCAGTGGTTTGTTATCGGTATCTGTGTTCTTTTAAATGTCATCGATGGCTTCGATGTGCTGGTGATGGCATTCACTGCATCATCGGTATCAGCTGAATGGGGACTTACAGGTGCGCAATTAGGTGCTTTATTAAGTGCTGGTCTATTTGGTATGGGCGCTGGTTCTTTATTCCTGGCACCTTGGGCAGACAAAATTGGTCGTCGCCCGTTAATCCTGCTTTGTCTACTAATTAGTGGTGTCAGCATGATTGCTGCTTCACTAGTACAGAATGCAACTCAACTCGGTATTATGCGTTTTATTACTGGTCTGGGGATTGGTGGTATTTTAGCGAGCAGTAATGTGATTGCCAGTGAATATGCATCTTTACGCTGGAGAAGCCTGGCAGTAAGTTTGCAGTCCACTGGATATGCAATTGGTGCAACTATTGGTGGTATGATCGCAATTGCTTTGATCAGCCATTTCGGCTGGCGTTCTGTGTTCCTTGCAGGTGGCTTAACGACCATGTTAATGCTGGTGGTAGCATACTTCACTTTACCTGAATCACTTGACTACCTGCTGGTCAAACAGCCAAAAAATGCTTTGGATCGTATTAATCATCTCTGCCAACGTATTGGTTTAACTCGTATTCCTCAGCTTCCTGAAGTTATCCATAATACAGCACAGCCTAAAATAGGAATTGCCAAATTATTCACTGCTGGTCTTGGCTTACAAACTATTTTTCTTTGGTTAAGTTTCTTCTTCGTGATGTTTGGCTTCTACTTCGTAATGAGCTGGACACCAAAAATCTTGACTGCAAATGGCATGACGACTGAACAAGGGGTGACTGCAGGTGTACTGATCAGTGCGGGAGGGATGTTTGGTGCAGCCCTAATTGGTCTCATCAGTGCACGTGTACGTATATTCTATGTGCAAGCTGCCTTCCTGGCATTAACAGCTATTTTAATTCTGCTCTTTGTTAATAGTACTAGCACACTTACCATTGCCTTTATCCTATCTGTTTTTCTGGGCGTATTGTCAAATGGCTGTGTGGCAGGTCTTTATGCTATGTCCCCATCAATTTATGAAGCAGATGTTCGTGCTACCGGTGTAGGTTCTGCAATTGGTTTTGGTCGTATTGGTGGAATTTTATCACCATTGGTTGCTGGTGCATTCTTAGACGGCGGTATTTCTTCCCTTACCCTGTATGGCTATTATGCGGGTGCTTTTGTTCTTGCGATTATGACTGTTCTTAGCCTGTCAAAATTACAAAATAAACACGCAGCTCAACTGAATTTCCAAAGCTCAACTGTAAGTTCATAACACTTCTATCGCTTCATTATGATGAGCTGAACATGACGTTCAGCTCTATTCAAATATATAGGGACAATATTATGAGATTTTCTGCAATCTTTTTGGGGATACTTTCGCCTGTAGTTTTAGCTCCTGCGTTTGCAAACAGTTTTACTGATGATTCACAGGTCACATTGACAGCACGTAATTTCTATTTTGACCGGGATTATAAGCGCGGAGATGATTTTCCAGCAGCACGTGACTGGGCACAGGGTTTTATCTTAAAGGCAAATTCTGGTTATACGCCAGGGGTGGTCGGATTTGGTGTAGATATTCTAGGCCTGGCAGGTTTTAACTTATTGGGTGATAGTGTCAATGAGTATGCTGCTTCAGGTTTATTACCTGTAGGCAAAGACAGAAAGCGTGCTGACCAATATGGTGAAATCCGTTGGACCGCCAAGGCAAAAGTACAGGACTCGACTTTACATGTAGGGACATTAACACCGATGTTCCCTGTATTATTTTCCAGCCCTGCCCGTCTATTTCAGCAGAACTATCGTGGTGCTCATCTCCAGTTTAATGAAATAGAAAATTTGAAGATTCACGCCCTTTATACAGACCGTGTCAACCAGCGAGATTCTACTAACTATGAAAAAATTCGAGTAGGTAATCCTAATGGACGATTCAACACTGCTGCTGAATCTTCTGGCCTGCATATGTTAGGGGCTGAATATAAGGTAAATGATCAGATTGCGACACAAATTTTTCATGCAGACTTACATGATGTATATCAACAAAGTTTCTTGGGTCTAAAAACCAAACATGATATTGGCATCGGTAATTTCCTATCGGATTTACGTTTGTTCGTGAGTGAAGATTCAGGTGATGCCCTTGCAGGTGATATCGAGAACCAGCACTTCAGCGGGATCTTCGGTTTGAATCGTAACAATCACACCTTTAGCCTTGGCTATATGCAATCGTTTGGTGATACTGCCCTACCTACATTAGCAGGGGCTGAACCTGCAGTATTCCTAGACAGTATGAGTGCTGACTTTACGAATATTAATGAAAAAGTCTACCACGTCCGTTATGACTACGATTTTAAAGACACGACACTTAATGGTCTTAAATTCATGACCCGTTATAGTAAAGGAGTGGATATTGAAATTAGAAATCTACCGGGCGAAGAATTTGAACAAGATGCACTAGATTTCGATTTAAGCTATCGCATTCCAACAGGTAAGCTTGAAGGCTTAAACTTGCGCGCGCGTTACAGTCATTATCGTAATGATATGCCTGCACCAGGTATGGCTTTCCGCTCTGATAATGAAACCCGTGTAAATATTGATTACACTTGGAAATTTAAGTAAATCATACTTAAGTTTGAGAAATAAATGTTTTTGATCGGACATTATTCAAAAGAGTAGTGTCAGATCCTAGTTTACTTTTATTGAAATATATTAAAATTAAATTAGGGTGTGTTGACACTTTTAGTTTAAAAAAATAGCGAAGTAGTAAAATCAAATCGCCAAACCCAATTTTACTATTCGCTATGCCTCGTACCATGCTGACAGATCAACACTGGCAAAAGTTGAAAGTTATTCTGCGTAATTTATCCATTCACCACAACTCAAATTTACGCAATTTTATTGAAGCTATTCTCTATAGAATTAGAACAGGCTGTCCGTGGCGAGATATTCCTTGTTGTTTTGGTCATTCAAACTCTATTTTCAAACGTTTTAATCGTTGGTCAAGCAGCGGTAAGTTACTTAGATTATTCAAATTACTAGCCTCATGCCCCGATATGGAGTGGGTTTTTATTGATGGCTCTCATGTACGTGCTCATCAACATTCTGCCGGCATAAAAAAGATCTTAAATATCTCTAGCATACTAGTAAGGGAGCTTCGTTTCCCTTGTTAGTATTTTAAAAGAGTTTTGAATCACTAGTTCATCTTTGCTATAGATATTAAAAAATGTTAACAACCTGATACTAGGGTCTGTTGACATTTACTGTTCATAATTAACCCTATAAAGGTAGCCATAAAAATATACAGGCTAAAGCAACAGAACTTTGATAATTTCTT
>NZ_JALGQY010000074.1:0-1905 GCF_022809915.1 Acinetobacter lwoffii
CCATTTCTTGAATCTCCAAAGATTAAAGTTACGTTATCTTTAGAGGGACGTGCTGTCCATTATTTTGTCTAGGATCATACCTCTCACACCCCACCCAGATTCCTTCCTAAAAATCTCCCCATTCTTTATCGTGTGTTCTATATAAAAGTAGGTCCATGTTTTCATTTTAATCCAACCTGTTTGCAATCTCTGATGCAGTTGCATTGTAATAAATCATCAGGCTTCTTAAATCTTTATGCCCGATCATCCGCGCCAAATCCAATACTTCCAATTTCTGAGCAAGCCGTGTGCATGCTTCATGTCTTGAATCGTGAAAATGTAAATCTTCAATTTCACACTTATCTCGCAACTTTCTCCAAAGTGTATCAAAGCTCGAATCTTTCACTGTAAAAACCTGATGACTGCCAACACCTTTCATTAACTCAAGCAATTCGACTGCGCGTTTTGATAATGGCACATGTCGCTTAGTTCCATTCTTGGTTTCATTCAAAGTCACATATCTATTCTTTAAATAAACCCGGTCCCAAGTCAGGCCGCGGATCTCACCAGCACGCATTGCAGTTTCAATCGCCAACAGGAAAGCAATCATAATTTGCTGTGTAAAATTCTCAGGTGCCTGATCATCAAACTCAGCAGCCAGGCAAAGCCTGTAAATTTCATCCTCCGATATACGTCTATCTCGATGTGCTGGTGGTGGCGGCATCTTTAAATCACTCATAGGTGAATCATAAACCCACTTCCATTCTGTGCGTGCAACAGTGAATAGGGCAGACAGGATATTACCCTCACGTCGTACTGATGCCGGCTTGACTGTTTTTAATCTGGTATCACGCCACACCACAAAATCATCAGTCGTAATTTTAGCAATATGTTTTTTGGCAATCTTTGGGAAGTTTCTCTGGAATGCGCGAAATCTCTTAATTTCGGCATCACAACCTTTGTGCTTTGGGCACACTTCTTCTATGTATCTATCAATTGCACAATTTAATGTATAATCAGGAAGCTTTCCGCGTGATAACTCTCTCAATTCAGTTTCACGTTTTGATGCCCATGCGCGAGCCTGAGTCTTAGTATCGAATGTCGCACTTTCCCGAGTACCATTCACACTAATCTCAACTCGCCAAGCATCACCCCTTTGTCTAAAGGTGGCCATAAATTCTCTCTCAAAATGTTGTGGCGTAAATTTGGCGTAATCAATATAGAATGAATAATAGGGAATAATAAGGAAACATTAAACTATTGAATTAATGAGCCACACTTAAACCTATAAAATTAAAGAAAAAATAAGGAAAACTAGGGAATAGTAAGGAAACCGCAAATTTCGGAAAGTGCCCGCTGAGCGCACCATTTTCCCTTCCTGTGAAGTCCTAATTCATCCCAAAAATATTGATAATAAAGGGTTTTGGCTTTAGTATTGTTATATGATGTCCAATGGTATCCTAGATCTATCGTAATTTTTAACGGTACTTTTTGCGGTACATGTTAATTTACTCTAAAAATATACCGTTAAAAATGGCTAAAACTGTTCTACCGCTTACTGATACGAAGATAAAATCAGCAATATCACAACAAAAAAAGGTATTGGAAAAAAATATTAGGGTGTGTTGACACTTTTAGTTTAAAAAAATAGCGAAGTAGTAAAATCAAATCGCCAAACCCAATTTTACTATTCGCTATGCCTCGTACCATGCTGACAGATCAACACTGGCAAAAGTTGAAAGTTATTCTGCGTAATTTATCCATTCACCACAACTCAAATTTACGCAATTTTATTGAAGCTATTCTCTATAGAATTAGAACAGGCTGTCCGTGGCGAGATATTCCTTGTTGTTTTGGTCATTCAAACTCTATTTTCAAACGTTTTAATCGTTGGTCAAGCAGCGGTAAGTTACTTAGATTATTCAA
>NZ_JALGQY010000009.1:0-107513 GCF_022809915.1 Acinetobacter lwoffii
TTGAATAATCTAAGTAACTTACCGCTGCTTGACCAACGATTAAAACGTTTGAAAATAGAGTTTGAATGACCAAAACAACAAGGAATATCTCGCCACGGACAGCCTGTTCTAATTCTATAGAGAATAGCTTCAATAAAATTGCGTAAATTTGAGTTGTGGTGAATGGATAAATTACGCAGAATAACTTTCAACTTTTGCCAGTGTTGATCTGTCAGCATGGTACGAGGCATAGCGAATAGTAAAATTGGGTTTGGCGATTTGATTTTACTACTTCGCTATTTTTTTAAACTAAAAGTGTCAACACACCCTAATCTATGAAAAAAATTTTAACTTTCATAAAAATATAAATATACTTGGAGTTGATCGACAGAAAAAATCTGTCTAAATTGATCTAAAATCACTCCCACAAAGAAAATATAGAGACTATGATAAAAACCTGTTGCGGCTTACTCGAAGAGAAAAACATAAAAATTGCCTTTATCGAAAGCGCAAGTTCTGGATATCTCAGTAGCCAGTTCTCCATTTGTAAAGGAGAAGGTGCCGAAATTCTGATTGGTGGTTTGATCTGCTACGATGTAAGTGTCAAGACTTCAGTATTGGGCATTTCCAAGAATCTGATCAATAGTCATACTGCGGAATCTATGCCGGTAACGGTTGCTCTGGCGGAAGCAGGTAAAAAAATGTTCCGTGATGCTGACTGGATTATTGCCTGTACAGGATTGCTTAAACCAGGTGGTAGCGCGACACCAGAGAAACCGGAAGGGACTTTTTTTGTGGCCATTAATGATGGCACGCAAATCCATCAGTTCCAGTATTATCTCAAAGGCTCGCCACTTGAACGCCTTAATAAACTGTCAGCTGTGGTTGCACATGACATGATCAATCTATTGAATAACAGCTAAGCTTTCAAAGTTACTATGTAGCCTGAATAAGCTTCATTATTTCTACCGTATTTTAAGATAGATTGGCATGATCAAATGCCAATCTATTTTTTTGAGGGTGGAATGACCATGAATATTAAAACCGCACTGCTTCTGCTCCCTCTGAGCTTGCCCAGTCTGGCTTTCGCTACTGTAGGCGGCCCACAAAATATTGAAGTTCTAGGCTATGAAGTCAAAGAACAGAAGCTTTATATCATACGTCATTATCTTGATGGTCGTGGACGCTTGCCTCAACTGTATTATTATAATTTTAAATCCCAAAAACCAAATCAACTGGTTCAGGTCAATTCCTTATATATCAATCCTAAAACCAAGCGCATCGATTATGATCAAGACAGTCGCAAGTTTGATCAGGACATTGCCAAAATCAAAAAACGTTTAGTTCCATTAAATCCAATTCAAAAATCAAAGCCACAGCTTAAGGTGTTAAAGACAACGAAAGGTAGCGCGCCTGCCTGGCATGATCCTCAGGAAAAAGTGCCAAAATGGACCTATCAATATCAAGTAAAATCCAGCTTACAAAAAAGTCCGGTTCAGCAAGCAGTCAGTTATCAGCAAGGCTTGAAAATTAGCCAGGCCTATAAAGTTCCGAAACAGAATAAAACCCTGGTAATAGTAAAGTATCTGGGTATTCCTTTTGAAACAGGTTATAGCATTGAAGATCCGGCACTGTTAAGTCGATAACAGAATTCACTAAAAAAATAAGGTCTCAATTGAGACCTTATTTTTATTCTAGGACATTTACGGATCAAGCCGCTGTAGAACGCTCAGCGATTGGCACTACTTTACGTAGTTCTGGACCGGTATAGTCCGCGCTTGGACGGATAATACGGTTATCTGCACGCTGTTCCATCACATGCGCTGCCCAACCTGTCACACGTGACATAACAAAGATCGGGGTAAACAACTTGGTTGGAATGCCCATGAAATGATAAGCCGAAGCATGGAAGAAATCCGCATTACAGAATAATTTCTTCTCACGCCACATGACTTCTTCGCAGCGCACTGACACTGGATAAAGTACGGTATCACCGACATCTTTGGCTAAACGCTCCGACCAGACTTTAATAATGCCATTACGCGGATCATTGTCCTTATAGATCGCATGACCGAAGCCCATGATTTTTTCTTTACGTTCCAGCATGCCCAGCATTTCACGTTCAGCTTCTTCAGGCGACTTCCAGTTTTCGATCATGTCCATCGCAGCTTCGTTGGCACCGCCATGTAGAGGGCCACGCAAGGAACCGATTGCACCGGTAATACAGGAATGCATATCTGACAGCGTTGATGCACACACACGAGCGGTAAAAGTCGAAGCATTGAATTCATGCTCTGCATACAGAATCAAGGAAACATTCATTACCTGTTCATGTAGCTCATTTGGTTTTTCACCATGCAGAAGATGCAGGAACTGTGCACCAATCGAATCATCGTCAGTATTTTCTTCAATACGTACGCCGTCATGACTATAACGATACCAGTAACAAATGATTGCCGGCAAAGTTGCCAAAATGCGGTCTGCGATATCCTGTTGCTGCTCAAAAGACTGCTCAGTTTCAAGATTGCCCAGCATGGAAACGCCAGTACGCATCACATCCATTGGATGCGAATCCGCAGGAATACGCTCAAGGACTTCTTTTAATGCCTGAGGTAAAGTGCGCAAGGATTTCAGTTTGGCTTTGTAGGCTGCCAATTGCTCTGCTGTCGGCAATTCTCCGAAGAAAATCAGATAAGCGACTTCTTCAAACTGGCAATGTTCAGCCAGATCCTGCACGTCATAACCGCGATAGGTCAGACCTGCGCCACTTTTGCCTACTGTTGAAAGTGAGGTTTTACCTGCCACTTGTCCGCGCAATCCTGCGCCAGTGAGTACTTTTCCTTCAGCCATTTTTTTAATTCTCCTGTTTAAACAGTTTATCTAATGTGTCTTCGAAGCTGTGATAATCTAAAAATTCGTAGAGTTCTTTTCGTTGTTGCATGATATCCAGCACATTTACCTGAGTACCATGTTCGCGCACCGAACGCATCACTTCAAGTGCGGCTTTTTGCATTGCACGTGTCGCTGACAATGGATACAGCACCATGCCAATGCCCTGCTCAGCCAATTCATCTACCGTATAATACGGCGTATCACCAAATTCGGTAATATTCGCCAGGACTGGCACACCGACCGCATCACATACTGTACGGTACATGGTGATATCAGTCATCGCTTCAGCAAAAATCGCATCTGCGCCCGCTTCAACACAGGCAGAAGCACGGTCAATCACGGCTTGCAGGCCTTCTTTTTGTAGCGCATCGGTACGCGCCATCACCACGAAGTTTGAATCGGTTTTCGCATCTACAGCAGCTTTGATACGATCGACCATTTCCTGTTGCGATACGATTTCTTTATTTGGACGATGACCACAACGCTTCTGTGCAACCTGATCTTCAATATGAACCGCAGCGGCTCCTGCTGCAATCATCTGTTTGATCGTTCGGGCAATATTTAATGCGCCGCCCCAACCGGTATCAATATCAACTAGTAAAGGTGTATCCACACGTTCAGTGATCCGGCGTACATCTTCAAGAACATTATCCAGGCTGGTCATGCCCAGGTCAGGCAAACCATAAGAATAATTCGCGACACCCGCACCTGATAAATAAATGGCTTTATAACCGACCTGTTTGGCCATCATGGCAGCATAGGCATTTACCGTGCCCATAATTTGCAATGGTTTCTCGACTTCAAGCGCTTGTCTAAATCTTAAACCTGCAGACATTTGTTCTGTCATCTTCCTTTTCCACAGTCTTGGCTATAATTATTGAAATTCGAGTATACTCATTTGGCTTGCTCATTCCATAACCCGATAGAACAAATACTCTAAAACTTTAGTCAAATTTTTAAGTTTTGCTTTACCTAATTAGCAAATAGCGCACTTATCTGGCGCAATTATGAAATATGTGCATATATTTGCTATGATGGCGTTTCAATCTCTATTGACATGTTGATGTATTATCTTCTATGCAAGACCTCGCCCTAGAACCGCTCGCCAAAGATCTGCCACAGACCAAACGTGGTCATGAGCGTTGTATTGCGCTGCTGATCAGTGCAACCGAGCTGTTTCTGGAACGGGGTTATGATGCTGTGTCTCTGGATGATATCGTCCAGCATGCCGGAGGCTCCAAAGCTTCGATCTATAAATACTTTGGCAATAAAGAAGGCTTGTTTAAAGCCATTTGCGATTATCGTCGTATCAAGTTTTTTGAAGATATCAGTATTCCGATCGAACTGATGGCACTGGATTTTCGTAGTTATTTAGTACACACGTTGCTCAATTTTTATCACCAGATTATGCAACCTGAAAACTCGGCCTTTATGCGTCTGGTGCTGGAACAAAGTCAGCGCAATCCGGAACTTGCTCAACATATTCATGAGCGAGGCCCGGTGCATGTGCAAAGTGCCATTGCCACGGCTTTAGAACAGGCAGATGCGCAAGGTTTACTGCATTGCGAAAATCCGCAATATTCTGCACAGCTGTATTTTGGTATTTTGCGCAATCTGGAATGGCGTATTCTGATGGGAATTCCGGTACAGGAAGATGATCAGGAAATCGACAAATACATCAGTTATTGTGTGGATCGCTTTTTAGACGGTCATCAAAAAGTCTAGTTTTTTTGCATTTTTCATTGCTTATAGTATATTAGCCGATTCCGTATTTTTTCTTAAACTAACCAACAACTGATTGTTGATCGAGTTTTTCGGCAATTATTGTGGAGTAACGAATGGCTCTCCGTCACTTTCTCACCTTACGCGATTTATCAACTTTAGAACTTAACCAGATTTTGCAACGCGCAATTGAGCTTAAGCGCAAACAGCATAACAATGAAGTGTTCCAACCATTTGTTGGTAAAGTGATGGGCATGATTTTTGAGAAATCGAGTACCCGTACGCGTGTTTCGTTTGAAGCTGGCATGAGCCAATTTGGTGGTAGCGCGATTTTCCTGTCTTCACGCGATACCCAGTTAGGTCGTGGTGAACCGATTGAAGATTCTGCACGTGTGATTTCAAGCATGCTGGATATCGTGATGATCCGTACTTTCGGTCATGATATCGTGGAGCGTTTTGCATCTTATTCAAAAGTTCCAGTGATTAATGCGTTGACTGATGACCACCACCCTTGCCAGTTACTTGCTGACATGCAGACCTATGTAGAGCAACGTGGCTCAATCGAAGGTAAAACTGTTGCCTGGATTGGTGATGGCAACAATATGTGTAATTCTTATATTGAAGCTGCACATATGTGGGGCTTTAATCTGAAAATTGCAGCGCCAAAAGGCTATGAGCCACAAGAAAAATTCCTGTCTGAATTTGCGCATTGCGTGGAACTGGTTCCTTCTGCTGAAGATGCAGCAGTGAATGCTGACCTGATCGTGACTGACGTTTGGGCAAGCATGGGCCAGGAAGAAGAACAAAAGATCCGTGAAAAAGCCTTTGCAGATTATCAGGTCAATGAACGTCTGATGGATCTTGCACATCCAGATTGCTTGTTTATGCACTGCTTGCCTGCGCATCGTGGCGAAGAGATTTCAGAAAATCTGCTTGACCATAAAAATGCTGTGGTTTGGGATGAAGCTGAAAATCGTTTGCACGCGCAAAAAGCTTTGGTTGAATTCCTGATTAATGAAAATCTGAAAAAAGACTAATTTTTTAAGATGAATCTTCACAAATTAAGCACCAATCTCTGGTGCTTTTTTTGTCTCAGCTCTTATAATCATTGTTGAAATGGAATAAAAAGTGATTTTATACAATGCAAAAAAAATATTGGGCTTTGGCACTCTTGACAGGTTTTAGCAGTGTCGCCTTACCGGTGCATGCTTCTGAATTTGACCAGTATCTTCAAGAAAAAAATATTATTGACAGCAAATTTAAAATTCAGAAAAAAGCTGAGCTGAATGAATTACTCGCAGTACTCAGTGCAGAAGATTCCAGAACTTTACCGTTGCAGATTGACCAGAATACGATTATTGAACAATTGCAATTGAGCGCTAATAAAACCACCCTGAAAGGCATGATCATCACGCCCGATTTTAGCCAGTTTGAAAAAGACCTAGGGCGCAAAGAAGTGATGAAAGTCATTCGTAATAATCTGCTCAATAATTGTGAAATTTTCTTTGAGCATCGCTATCAGATTGCGAACCCATACAAGGTTGAACTTAGTCTGAGTTCGCAAACACAAACCTATAAAACGGATATTTCCCAGAAAGATTGCAAATTAAAATAAACTAACTAAATAAGACATCAAGTTTGATTTGAAATTAAAAAATCCAAACACAAAGAAGGTAGCTGTAGCTACCTTTTTTGATGAGGTTTGCTGTGAGATCAAATTATATTCTGCTAACGCACCAAGCCTTGCGGCTGCAAAATAATAATCAGTGCACCCAGTATCACCACCATGCCACCAAGCAGATCCCAACGCGATAAAGTCACTTGATCAACGAAGCGCAACCAAATCAGTGCTGAAAAAATATAGATACCGCCATAAGCGGCATAGATCCGTCCTGAAGCAGCTGGATGCAAGGTTAACAGCCAGACAAAAGCCGCCAAAGCCAGAGCTGTCGGAATCCATAACCAGTGGCTTCTCCCCTGATTTAAAATCAGATAGGGAAAATAACAACCTAAAATTTCCATCAATGCCGTGACTAAAAACAGTAAAAATGTCGTGAACAGCTTGGTAACTTGAATATCCATAATTTATCTTTTAAATGATATGAATTTGATAATTTAAAATATGAGTCCATGAAAAAACCCGTGCAAGCACGGGTTTGATCCTTCTTATTAATTAAGCTGGTTCAGCAGTCTGGTCTTCAAAAACTTCAAGTTTTAAGCCAACCGCTTTACCATTTTCTTTTTTCACCGATACTGCAACATTGCCGCCATTTTCAGCCAGCTCACCAAACAAGATCATCTCAGCCAGCGGTTTTTTCAGGTGTTCCTGAATCAAACGTTGCATTGGACGTGCGCCCATTAAACGGTCATAGCCATGTTCTGACATCCATTCACGTGCACTCTGATCCACTTCCAACATGACTTTTTTGTCATCTAGTTGTGCTTGAAGTTCAGTCAGGAATTTATCTACAACATTTTCAATAATGCTGCTTGGTAATGCCTTGAACTGAATCACGCCATCGAGACGGTTACGGAATTCTGGCGAGAAAACTTTCTTCATCGCTTCCTGATTATCGTTACTATTGTCCTGTTCCATAAAACCAATGCTGACACGTGAAATACTTTCAGCACCAATATTGGTGGTGAGTACCAAGACCACGTTACGGAAATCAGATTTACGCCCGTTATTATCAGTCAATGAACCATGATCCATAATCTGCAATAAGAGGTTAAACACATCTGGATGCGCTTTTTCGATCTCGTCTAGCAACAGCACACAATGCGGATTTTTGTGAATCGCATCGGTGAGTAAGCCACCCTGATCAAAACCGACATAGCCCGGAGGTGCACCGATCAAACGTGACACTGCATGACGTTCCATGTATTCCGACATATCAAAACGAACCAGTTCCACACCCATCTGTTTCGCGAGCTGCTTGGTCACTTCGGTTTTACCAACACCTGTAGGACCCGCAAAGACAAAACTACCTACAGGCTTATCTGGAGACTTCAAACCGGCACGTGACAGTTTAATTGCAGAAGCCAAGGCCTCAATCGCTTCATCCTGACCAAAGACCACACGTTTTAAATCACGCTCAAGATTTTCCAGCACACTCTTGTCATCTTTAGAGACAGTTTTCGGAGGAATACGCGCAATTTTAGAAACGATGTCTTCAATATTTTCTACGGTGATTAAACTGTCATCTTGTTCTGCTTTGAGACGGCGCTGAGCACCGGCTTCATCAATGACATCAATCGCCTTATCTGGCAAGAAACGGTCGTTGATAAATTTCGCAGAAAGTTCTACCGCAGACACTAAGGCTTGATCTTCATATTCCACATGATGGAAATCTTCAAACTTCGATTTCAGACCACGTAGGATATCAATAGTTTCAGAAATAGATGGCTCATTCACATCAATTTTCTGGAAACGACGCGATAAAGCATGATCTTTCTCAAAGACCTGACGGTATTCCTGGAATGTGGTTGACCCGATGCAGCGTAAAGAACCATTTGCCAGCGCCGGTTTGATCAGATTCGATGCATCCATGGTACTGCCCATACTCGAGCCTGCACCAATAATCATGTGAATTTCATCAATAAACAGCACTGCTTCAGGTTTCTTTTTCAACGCATTTAAAAGCTGTTTCAAGCGTTTTTCAAAATCACCGCGGTATTTGGTTCCTGCCACCAAAGCACCAATATCCAGACTGAAGATTTCAGCATTTTCTAGCGGTTTTGGCGCTTTACCATTGACAATTAACCAAGCCAGCCCTTCAGCAATCGAGGTTTTACCGACACCTGGATCACCGACAAGGAGTGGGTTATTTTTACGACGGCGGCAAAGAATTTGCGCGGCACGCTCGATTTCTTTTTCACGACCAATCAATGGATCGGTCTTGCCTTTTTGTGCTTCAACATTGAGGTTGGTTGTATAAAGCTCAAGTGGACCTGAACTTGCTGAAGATGCCGATTCGCCATCTAGGTCTTCGATTTCTTCTTCAGATTGTACATCTTCTTTACGGGTACCATGAGACAGGTACTGAGTCAGGGTCAGACGGTTAATTTGATGACGTT
Organism: Acinetobacter lwoffii; assembly: GCF_022809915.1. Classification (GTDB taxonomy): domain Bacteria; phylum Pseudomonadota; class Gammaproteobacteria; order Pseudomonadales; family Moraxellaceae; genus Acinetobacter; species Acinetobacter lwoffii_M. The sequence goes on from NZ_JALGQY010000009.1 coordinate 8,671, forward strand.
TAAGCAGATAGACTGCAAATGAGTCACGCTCAGAATACATGGCAACCAGAATATCAGCACCTTCTACAGTACGATCGCCGCCGCTTGACTGCACGTGAAAAATCGCACGTTGCAAGATCCGGTCAAAGCTTTCTGTCGGGTGTGGTGCCTGATCACTATTTTCACCAAGTTTAGGGGTATGTTGTTCTACGTACTCTTCTAATTCCTTACGCAACACGATGATGTCCGCACCACATGCTTTGAGAGCATTTACGGCAGAATCATTGTCGAGTAAGGCTAACAATAAATGTTCTACGGTCAGGAACTCATGTCTCTTTTGACGAGCCATGCTGACAGCCAAACGTAGTGATACTTCTAATTGACGACTGAGCATGTAACCCCCTTAATCTTTAGGCTCTATTTGGCAAAGTAACGGATGACCTTGTGATCGAGCATAATTATTGACTTGGTTCGCTTTAGTCTCCGCAATGTCTCGAGGATAGACCCCAGCTACACCCTTTCCTTCATAATGTACAGTTAGCATTACTTGTGTAGCTTGGTCAAGATTCATTGCAAAGTATTGTTGTAAAATTTCAATTACAAACTCCATCGGCGTATAGTCGTCATTTAATAAAACAACGGCATACAACGGTGGACGTTTCAGTTCTGGCGGTGCAGTCTGTACAGCTAGGTCAGAATCACCGTCTTCAGAGGGTTCATTTGCTAAACGTGGGCTGATATGCCAATCAACAATTCCAGACTCATTAAAAGAGTTTTTAATATCACTTAAACACATTTGACGTTTATTGCTTGGCATAAGATTTATATTTCACACTTAATTTGCATTTGCTTCGGTTTTCGGAATTTCTGACAAGGTGGCAGACTGATTTTCGACTGCTTTGCCCTGTTCCCAACTAAAACGACGAATCACAGGCTTGGCACCGGTGAGACGCACTTCAATAAATTCTGGTTTAAAGCCTTTCGGCATGGTCCAGCGGCCAGTGAGTCGCTCATAATTTTCAAAATTAAAGTTTTTATCTTCCAGTGGTACCACCAGAATTTCCGTACCTTTAATCAGGCGCAGTTCCACGCTACCTGAAGCACGGCTTTTGCCTGGGCTGACCTGAACCAGATCAATCTGGTATTCAAAGGCATTTTCGGGTAATGGTTTAATCGACAGGTTTTGAACCGCCAATGCCAGACCACCACGCTGACGCAAGATCTCGCGATAAATGGTTCCCACACTTTCGGCCTGCACCTGTTCATCACGTGCCTTGGTCATGGCCAGATACAGATCATTGGCATTACTGACCGCCAGATCACGCTCCTGAACCGCAGTATTCAGCGTCTTGTTCAGTGTTTCCAGACTGGCTTTCTGAGTCTGTACCACATCGACCAGTTGCTCTGCATCCGCATCATAACCCGCCGCAGTCAAACCCTGACGATGTCCTACAGTATATCCGAGTACGCCACTGCTTAAGATCAATACAGCCGCACCAATGGCTAAGGGCGTATTGCCTTTCATGAATGGTTTCTTAGTACCGGGTTCCTGAGGAAGCGTCGTATTTGACTCGTTATTCGGCATTTTGATCTCTTGTTTGCTTTAATCAAGACACACATTTAAATGCAAATCTAAATGTGTGTGAAGTTCTAATACGTTTTTTATGGTAATAAACCAATATTATTTAAGCCAGCGTCTTCAGCAAAACCAAACATCAAGTTCATGTTTTGCACAGCCTGTCCTGCTGCACCTTTCACCAGATTGTCTTGTGCAACCAGGATCACCAGTTTTGTTGGTTGTGGCTTATACAAGGCAATACGCAACTGATTCGCTCCACGCACTGAACGGGTTTCTGGTGAGCTACCCGCCGGCATGACATCCACAAATGCTTCATTGGCATAGAACTGCTCATATAGCGCTTGTAAATCTGCTGTTTGGCCTGCTTCAGTTAAATCGATATAGATGGTCGACAACATACCACGAATCATCGGCACCAAATGCGGTACAAATAAAATATGATCAAACACATTTTTTTGACCTGAAATATTTTCCAGTGCTTCGACAATTTCAGGGTGATGACGATGACCCGCTACACCATAGGCTTTAAAATTATCGGCATTTTCAGAATAAATCATGCCCAGACTAGCTTTACGACCTGCACCTGATACACCCGACTTGGCATCGATAATAATGCTTTCAGGTTTCACCAATACTTCAGCTGCTTTTAAAACTGGCGCCAGACCTAACTGAACTGTAGTTGGATAACACCCCGGATTTCCGATGACATTGGCTTTCTTAATCTCTTCACGATTCAGCTCAGATAAACCGTAAACAGAATCTTTTAACAGTTCTGGACATGCATGTTGCATGCCATACCATTTTTCGAACTGTTCAAGATCTTGTAAACGGAAGTCTGCCGCCAGGTCGATCACTTTGGTATTTGCAGCAACCAGCTCTTCGACATGTTTCATTGCGACACCATGCGGCGTTGCAAAGAACACCACATCGCATGATTTTAATAAATCCAGACTTAAATCAGAGAATTTAAGATCGGTATGACCGCGCAAGCTCGGGAACATGTCATCTACACGACGGCCTGCTTCAGTACGTGATGTCAGTGCTGTTACATTTACATCTGGATGTCGTAGCAAAAGACGTAAAAGTTCAACGCCTGTATAACCCGTACCACCCACAATACCCACTGAAATCACGATGATTACCTCAAATAAATGTTTCCTTTATAGAGCCTAGTATGACAGGAAGTTGAGGTTTTCTAAACCATTTCACCGGGGTTTGCTGGTTTTTTAATTGATCCGCAGGATAAGGCCGGTTTAGAGGATTAAATGCCTAGATTGCTTAGGCTATTTCAATAAGGTTATATGGACTTATTAATTATGCTTTTAGGCACCCCACCAATATGGCAACGGTGTATTTTTCAGCGTTATACGATGCTGCTGGAAATGCTGATCATGCTTGGCAACTTCTGCCCAAAACCGTGGACTATGATCAAAATGCTTTGTATGTACAAGTTCATGCACAGTGACATAACGCGTGACTTGTTCAGGGAATAATACTAGCGCACTATTCAGCATAATGTCATGTTTGGCCGAACAACTGCCCCACCGGGTTTTAGGTTGTCGAATACTGCAGTTTTTAAAAGGCAAATGACATTGCTGTGAGACAAGATTTAAATATGAAGGAAGCTGTTCTTTTGCGTAGGCAATCACGAAAGTTTTTAAATATTCTTCAGGATGTCGGTCACTGATGCAAAGCTGTAAATTTTTATGATCAAAAATGAAGTTGCTCTTCTGGCTTTGATAAGAAATTTGTACAGGTTCTTTTAGATTAAATAACCGCAGCTCAATCGGTAACGTCCGGTCAATATTTTCGATTTTTTCTTGCTGGGATTGCCAGGTTTTAATCAACCAACTTTCAGATTGTTCAATAAAATGCCGTATCTGTTTTTTGCTGCAAAAAACCGGGGCTGTAAGGCGAATCTGCGTTGCATCGACACGCAAACGTAACCGTGTTGAACGGACATTTCGGGTGATTTGAATTTCGGGTAGGTCGGATAAGGTCATTATAGTTTTTTTAATCTCCCCAAACCCCTTTTTTTCAAAGAGGGGCTTTTAAAAGTCTCCCTTCTTGCACTTGTTTTTAAAGCAGTGTTTTAAAACTTCGCTCAGGGAGATTTAGAGGGATTTTTTCTAGAAAGTTTAATTAAACCGCAGTACGCTCTTCAATTCCGTTATCCGTCGCGACAATGGCGATATCTGCTTTATTAATCGCAAAGATCCCGTTACACACCACGCCCGGAATATCGTTTAAGGTTTTTTCCAGTTCAAGCGCATTTAGAATATTCAGGTTGTACACGTCTAGAATCACGTTACCGTTGTCAGTTACCACACCTTCACGATAAGCAGGATCGCCACCCAAAGATACAATTTTACGCGCAACCGCAGAACGTGCCATTGGAATCACTTCTACAGGAAGCGGAAACTCACGACCCAATTGTCCAACCCATTTTGAATCATCCACGATACACACAAATTTTTTCGCAATAGAGGCAACAATTTTTTCACGTGTCAATGCTGCGCCGCCACCTTTGATCATATGCATATGACGATCAATTTCGTCTGCGCCATCGACATAGGCATCTAAACCACTGACAGAGTTCATATCCACTACTTCAATACCGAGCTTTTTTAAGCGCTGTGCAGTTGCTTCTGAACTGGCTACCGCAGCTTCCAATTGCAGCTCAGGTAATAAGTCAATTAAAAAGTTTACAGTACTGCCTGTACCTACGCCTAAAATGCCCCCTTTTGGCAAGTGTTTTAAAGCGGCTTTAGCTGCTGCTTGTTTTTTCTCATCTTGGGTTGCATATAGACTCATGGCTTCACTCAACTATTTTGGACTTTTGCAGCTTTTTTAAACCGCAAAGCCGTGTGGTTTGTTACAATAAGCCCCTATTTTAAACTGTTAGATGGAAAATTAACATGCTGTCTCGTTTGGTTCGACAAATTTTACAAGCAACGGTCTACGATGTTGCAATCGAAACTCCACTCGAAGCAGCGCCACGAATTAGCGAACGACTCAATAATAACATCCGCTTTAAACGTGAAGATTTACAACCGGTTTTTTCATTCAAACTACGCGGTGCCTATAACCGTATTAGTCAACTACCGAAATCACAAATGGAACGTGGCGTTATTACTGCTTCAGCGGGCAACCATGCACAGGGCGTGGCACTCTCAGGGAAAAAGCTGGGTATTCGCGCGATTATTGTGATGCCTAAAACCACACCTGATATCAAGGTACAGGCGGTTAAACGTCTGGGTGGCGAAGTGGTTTTGCATGGTGATTCATTTGATGTTGCCAATAAATATGCGATTCAACGTGCCCAGGAAGATAGGATGACTTTCATTCCGCCTTATGATGATGAACTGGTGATTGCTGGCCAAGGCACCATTGCCAATGAAATTCTTCGCCAATGGCGCGATGTGGATTACGTGTTTGTCGCAGTTGGCGGTGGCGGCCTGATCGCAGGTGTTGCAGCGTATTTAGGTGATGTCGCACCCCACGTTAAAGTCATTCCAGTGGAATACGACGAATCTGCCTGTTTAAAAGCTGCTTTAGAAGCAAATGAACGTGTGATTCTCCCATCTGTGGGCTTGTTTGCTGATGGTACAGCGGTAGCCCAGATTGGGGAAAAACCTTTTGAGGTGATTCGTCTGCAAAAATCGGACAATTCAGGCCCGATCGTGGAACCGAATGTGGTGCTGGTGAATACGGATGAAGTCTGTGCAGCGATTAAAGACACTTATGACGAATGCCGTAGTATTGTAGAACCATCTGGTGCAATGGCACTGGCCGGCATCAAAAAATACGTGGCTGAACATGGCATCGAAGGGAAAAACATGGTGTCGATTGTCTGCGGCGCCAACATGAACTTCGACCGTTTACGTTATATCGCTGAACGTACCGAACTGGGTGAGCGTAAAGAAGCAATCTTTGCCGTGACCATTCCAGAACAGAAAGGTTCATTCCTGAGCTTCTGCCGCGCATTACAAGGCCGTAATATCACTGAATTTAACTATCGTGCCAGCGATGCTTCTGCGGCACAGGTCTTTGTGGGTATTAGTCTAAAAAATGGTGAGAAAGAACGTCAGGAAATTTATGAGACCTTAAAATTCCAGTATGACGTTGACGATCTGTCTGATGATGAAGTGGCCAAACTGCATATCCGTTACCTGATCGGCGGTCATGCCGACATTGAAAATGAACGCCTGTTCCGCGTGGAATTCCCGGAGCGTCCTGGTGCTTTACTGATGTTCCTGGAACGTCTTGGCCCAACCCATAACATTACCCTGTTCCACTACCGTAACCACGGCGCTGCTGAAGGACGTGTTCTGGTAGGTCTTGAAGCAACCGATGCACAACAAAATCCGGACGGCTTGATCGAAACTCTCGAAACCATTACCTATCCATATCAGGAAATTACCAATAATCTGGGTTATCAACGTTTCTTGAAGTAATTCTTTCAAACATAAACCGCCTTTCGAGGCGGTTTTTTTAGGATGATATTCTAGGCAGATTTAAAAATGTATCATGAATGAAAACACCAATTATCCATTAATTTCCAATCTTGTTAAAATTAAAAATAATTACAAAAATAGAACCTTAAGATATGAATATCACTTTTATTATTATTTTGCTCACCACTTTATTTGTCTATTTATACGGCTATCCAGCATACAAATTAAATCAAGAAGAAGATCGCGTTCGAACAAGTATGAAAAATATTCCCAGTAATGCAACCGCAAATAACCTCAGCAACATCGCTGGTATAGAGGCACATTCAGAAATACTCAACCAGTATCCCAAATTTGTTTATATTTTTCTAAATCATTATAAAGAAGTGAAATTAGATCCTAAAATTTCAGCTTTTGTAAAAAGCTTTTCTTGTGCCTCAATCGATAATTTAAAAACTTATCCTCAACTCAAACGCCAAGCCACACTCAATATCATGAAGGATGATCATCATGAATTCGAATACATCATCCAAAACAGCTATGGAACCTTATATGCACATCGTCAGGTTATGTCTGACTGTCCAAATTTTCAATCTGTACTTCAGATGAAAGAAGCGTAAATACTTCAAAGATCTGTACTATTTTTACCTAAAAACTATAGCTGAAGAATCGCCTTCTCATTACCATAGCGGATATAACGAATGACATAAAGATAACGAAGGACAATCCATGGCATTATTTGCAGTCATCGGGCTTGGCAGTTTCGGTGCGACCGTGGCCACACAGCTCATCAGCCTGAAGCATGAAGTGATCGGAATCGATCTGAATAAAAAATATGTTGAAAACATTTCTGATCAGCTGACCCATGCCGTGATTGCCGATGCAACCGATGAACATGTACTCGATGAGCTGAACATTCAGCGCTGTGATGCCGTTGTCGTTGCGATTGGAGAGGATATTGAGGCCAGTATTCTATGTGTATTGCACTTAAAAAATATGGGCGTAAAGAAAATCTGGGTGAAGGCCAAATCCAAATCCCACCACATGATTCTGACCCATCTCAATGTTGAAAAAATCATTCATCCTGAAGAAGATATGGGCGTTCGGGTGGCCCAGTCATTAAGCTATCCGATGGTCAGTCGTTATATGGCGCTTGAGGATGATCATTATATTGTCAAAATTGAAATTCATGCAGATCATCATGGTACGCCACTGAATCAGTTGATGAAGCATGCTCCTGAAATCACTACCTTATTACATAAACGCGGATCTACATTGCAATATCACGTAGATGCCAATCAGATTCTTCAGGAAGGCGATATTTTACTGGTTGAAGGATTGCTGGAACCTTTGCGCCGTCTTGCTAAATATTTTAAACATCTATGAAAAGTTCTGATTTAAAGCAACACAGGACGGTCAACCTCAGTCCTCCGAGCTTACTGGCTTTGGGTTTTCTCGGATTAATTCTGATCGGCTCACTGCTATTGATGCTGCCTATTGCACATCATGGAGAAATCAGCTGGCTGGAGGCGATTTTTACAGCAACTTCTGCTGTGACCATTACCGGGCTATCGGTGGTGAATGTCGGTGAAGCCTATACCGTATTTGGTCAAATCGTGATTATGTTTTTGTTGCAATGCGGCGGCTTGGGTTTTATGACCTTTGCCATTCTGGCAGTGATGAGTCTGGCACCGCAACTGGGGCTAAAACAACAAGTCATGGCACAGGAGTCCATTGGACAAACTAGTCTGAAAAAAGTCAGTTTTACCATTAAAGCCGTGTTTTTATATTCTCTATTCTTTGAAGCAATCGGTACGCTGATTCTGACTTTGGCTTGGCTCAAAGAATATCAGTTTAGCGATGCACTATTTTATGCAGCTTTTTATAGCGTCTCCGCTTTTAATAATGGTGGATTTTCACTATTTCCAAATAGCTTGATGAGCTTTTCAGGACAGTATCTGATTACCTTTACCATCAGTATGCTGTATATCATTGGCGGTATCGGTTTTCTGGTGCTGATGGACGTCAAAGAACATAAGCGCTGGCGTAAGTTGAGTACCAACAGCAAGCTAATCCTCTCAACGATTCTGGGTCTGAACCTAAGTGCTTTTATCGTACTTTGGCTATTGGAGGCTTCCAATCCACAGACCTTAGGTCTCATGAGTTTGGGCGATCAGGCCGTGAATGCCTGGTTCCATGCCACCGTTCCCCGCTCTTCAGGTTTTCATAGCTTGCCAATGGAACAAATGAGTGATGCATCCACTCTAGTTACCATATTTCTAATGTTTATTGGTGGAGGTTCCTTAAGTACGGCGGGCGGCATTAAGGTCGGTACGTTTATTATTGTGGTCATCAGCGTAATCAGTTTTTTAAGACGCGAAGATGAGATCCGGCTGTTTAATCACTCTATTCCTGAAAAAACTACGTTTAAAGCATTGGCCGTCGTGTGTATTACTGCAGCGTTGATCATGATGGGTTTTATGAGCTTATTAATCCTGGAACCTGAGCAGGATTTTCTGGATCTGTTGTTTGAAGCCGTGTCTGCGGCCTGTACCGTCGGTTTGTCCCGAGGGGTAACTGAGGAGCTACAACCGGCCAGTTTGATCATTCTAATGTTGTTAATGTTCGCAGGGCGTCTAGGGCCACTGACGCTTGCTTATTTTATTGCGACTCCGAAAAAGAGTCGTCTCAAACATCCACCTTCAGAAATACAGATTGGCTAATTTATCTATAAAAAAACCATGCCGCAGCATGGTTTTTTTATTTTCATTCCAAGATGTTTAAACTTGGAATCCTAGAACCAGTTCATCAAGGAAACACCTAAACCGACATACGTGGCACGGTGATTATAATCAATCAGGCTTTCTCCGTAACCGTCAAAAAGCTGGAATTGGCCACGCAAACGCCCACTGATCGGGAATGACCAGTCGAACTGTACGGCTCCACGGTTGTCATCTCCACCTTTTAAGGTATGTCGCAGCATCAATGAAAAATCATGCTCCTTATAACGATAAAATGCGGTCATGTCTCCACGGCCAATATAGTTTTTGATTTCGGGATTGTTATCGTCTTCTCGCTTCTCTTCAAAGCGATACCAAGGACGAACCATCAAGGCAAAATTGTCTTTTTCAAAACCAAGATTCAGCATCACCCGATTCCAGCTGCGCGATAATGGATCAGAACGGCCATTGGACTGATGATTGATGGTCAGTCCCAACATACGCCAGTTCAGACCTAAAAGATCATAGTTGGTACGGAAAATTAAACTGGCTTCAGGCTCATAGTTAGTTTCACGAAACGGACGTGATTCTTCCGAGTTATACACTTGCCAACGCGAAGATTGGGTATAACCAAGCCAAAGATCACCATTATCGCCCAAAATATTTTCAACGGCCTTGGTCTTTAAAGACAACTGAAACTTTGCTTCGGTTGAGGTAAGATTTTGGTCTTCCTTCACTGTGTTTTCTGGATTTTCACTTTGAGGGAATTCATTTTTCTTTGATGTCCAGAAACCTGGCATCAAATACACCGGCTGATAAGAACGAATGTTCCAGGTGCCTAATTTACTTTCTGGAGAGAGTTCCCATCGGCTATCCAGCAAAGACAGATTCGGCGTCAGCTTTGATCCTTCAGAAGCATAAATATTGGAAACAGTTTGGCCAATTTTCGCTTTTAAATTATCGGGTTCAGGCGCAATTTCTGCTGCTGCACGACGTTCAGAAACGATTGCAGGCTTCTCAGTGACCGGAATTTTAAATAAAGCATCATAGCAAGCCAGACGCTCTGCACTACTTTCCAGTGCGGCACAGGCTTCGGCCGTTGCCGGCATGGGGCTGTTAACTACTATTTCTTCCGCATTCACTTGCGTCCCAACTGCACAGCCCAGCAAAACGCTCAGCTGCAGAGTTGAGCGCTTAAACGAATTAAGCGACATCCCTTATCCTCTTCTTTTTATTTATAGAACTTGTTGAATTACAAAACCAAGCTGCTCCAGCATTTCACGTTTTGCCACTGGTGCCACAACTGCTTTCGTCGCCTGCTGCTCGACCAGATAGGTCTGTGCAACACGCTGCAAATCATCCAGTGTGACATTCAATAAACGTTCACGTAATTTTTTACGGAACGCTGGTGTACGTTGATGCAGATAGGCATAACATGCAGTGATCGCTTCACCCGCCGGTGAACCCGGTTTATCCATGCTGGCAATCAGACCCAGAATAGCTTCTTCCAGTTGATGCGGCTGTTGTGGTGCATTGAGTAACCACTGGATACTGGCATCAAAATCCTGGAAAGTTTCTGCCAGACGTGGGTCACGGTAGCTGTAGAAACGGAATGAACAAGCATTGCCGTCATAGCTGGCACCACCACCATAGGCACCGCCTTTTTCACGGATGGCGCTGTGCAGGAAGCCATTACGCAAATATCCAGCCAGCACCATCAATGCAGCAGCATCAGGATGTGAAACTTCAACAGCTGGATAAGCAGCCGCACAGAACTGGACATTGGCTTGAATCAACCAAGCCTCATGCTGATCATGGGTTACTTTTTCCACTTGAGTCAATGCAACCGGTGCAGAATCCACCGCAAGCTTGTCCCAGACATTCTGGATTTCTTCAATCAGATGCTCAGATTGCGGCTCTTCACAGACTAACAGGAATTGCTTTGGTGCTTGCAACAAGACACGATGAATTCGTTTTAACTCGTCAATCAGCAGATCATATTCAGCCGGATCTTTTTCAATTTTTGAGACCAGTTCGATCAGCCAGTTCAATGCACCCAAACCGGTATTGTGATAATCACGCAAAGCCAATGCACTATGCTGACGTGAAGCCGTTTGCATTGCATAGCTATGTCCAGAACCAGAAATACGTGACTGCCAGCGCGTTTTACGCTGTTGTAACAGTTCAACAATACGGTCTTTCTCATCAAAACGAAGCTGTTCAAAACCGATCTTTAACAGACGAATTGCATCCAGATGATTCACCAAAGATTTGGTGGTCAACGTCAACCAGGCAGTAATTTTGTTTTTGTCATCGACTTTAGAACGCAAAGATGCGCCCATGCCCAGACCGCCACTTACCGCTGTTTGCAGTTGCTGGAACTCAAGATAATCATACTCACCCGCACCAACTTCACCCATCAGGATCGACAGCAGGTTAAAGTAAGGCGACTGCACCACTTCATCCGGAATATTGACCAGAACCTGTTGATAATAAATCCCATTGGTGCCGGCATGATACAGGTTCAACGGCGTATCAACACGGTTACAGATAATCTCGCGCAACTGGCCTTGAACAATTTGCAATTCCGCAGGGACATCTTCCAGACCGACTTTCGGCAACAAGTTCAAGTCATCTGGTGTATCTTGACGCACATTTAATGCCTCAGTCTGCGCAATAATTTCAGCTTTTTGCTCTTCAGTCAGATTCTTGCCAATTTCAGCCAGACGCGCTTTTTCATCCGCTGCTTCTTTGGCAGATTTGGTCGCATCCGGAACCAGTGTCAGTTGGACACGATGCGGGTTATCCAGCAGATGCTGTTTGATCAGATTGGAAAGCCACATCGGATCTTGTAGTTCTTCTTTGACTGCAGCAATGGCAGAGTCCACATCCCAAACTTCGACCGGGTCACGGTGATGAATCGCGCTGCCCAGACCGCTCAGGATCAGGCTCAGACCATACGGCGTACCATCACCATTGATTTCACGCTGATGCAATTCAATTTGATGCAGGATCGCATCGACCATGTTCTGATCGACCGGTTTAGATGCAACCTCTTCTAGAACCTTAAACACACCATTTTTAAATTCTTCTGCATGTTCAGGATTTGAACCTTGCACCGCACAGTAAAAAGTCATTTCAAAGTTAGAATCATCCACACCCATGAATGGACCTGTTGCATCTGCATAACCACAAGTTTCCAGATAATGACGCAGTGGTGATGCTGAATCTTCAAGCAGAATCCCTTCAACTAAACGCATGCCTAAACGCAGTTTAATGTCACTGGCTTCTGGCAATAACCATGACAGCACATGATAGGTCTTGTCCTGTAGATCTTCTGCATCAACCGCGTAGCTGTCTCTAACCGTCAATGGTGCAGTTAGGCGGGTTTCTGGTGTTGGATACAGCGTCTGACCTTTTTCAAATTTAGACAATGCCAGATGTTCAAACTGCTCTTGCAGTTCAAAGGCTGTTTTATTGCCAAAGGTCATGAAGACTGCATTACTTGGATGGTAATGTGATTTATAGAAATCAACTAACTCTTGGTAAGTTAAGTCTGGAATATCTTTCGGATCACCACCAGAGTTGTAGTGATAGGTGGTGTTTGGAAACAGGTAATGCGCCAGCGTATGATAGAGCTGGTCTGAAGGCGAACTCATCGCACCTTTCATTTCATTAAAAACTACGCCTTTATACACTGGCTCGCCATTTTCCAGCTCAATCCGGATCCCTTCCTGAGCAAAGTCCAGTGGGTTCAGGTTCGCTGCAAATGCGGCATCCATATACACTTCAAGCAGGTTTTGGAAATCCTTGCTGTTTTGCGTGGCAAATGGATAGGCAGTCCAGTCTGCTGCAGTAAAGGCATTCATGAAGGTATTCAATGAACGGCGAATCATCAGGAAGAATGGATCGCGCACCGGGAACTTTTCTGAACCGCATAATGCCGTATGTTCCAGAATATGCGCTTCGCCTTTAGAATCCATCGGCTGGGTACGGAATGCAACCAGAAAGACATTTTCATCGTGATTGGTCGCCAGGTGATAATGCGTGGCGCCAGTCACTTTATGTTTATATTCAGACACAGAAATGTCTAAAGCTTCAACATGTTGTTGACGTACCAACTGAAACGCAGGATGTACAGTTTGAGAAATGGTTTCAGTGACATCTACAGTCATGCGATCTCCTAATGCTTTAATTAAAATAACTGATTCGCATTATAGCTTTAGTTGTTCGCATTATTCATGTTAAAAACCGATGATTTTGATCGAATTAAGTAAACTTGATCATTTGAAAATTAAATCATCAAATTTAGCGCTCGAGTCCCGCTTTGCATCGGTTCACAGATTAGAGCAGATATTTGAAATAATTATAACTCGGGTTATTTTCCACAAAAACATAATTCTGTTTTTGATAAAAACTGGCAGCCAATCGGGTATCGGTTTGCAAGCATAAAGCAGAATAATGCGGACGCGCCAGTTGCTCTAGCTGAGCCAGAAGCTGTTTACCGACCCCATGCAAACGGTATTTCGGATGCACATAGAAACGACGCACACGACCAATACGCTCCTCAATGCCGTTATCGCCCCATTGCTGGTTCAGACCGCCACAGGCAATCAGTTTTTTGCCATCATGCGCGACCACCAGATATTCATTGGCGTGGCTAAAGCAGTTTTTCCCGGTGCGATATTCTTCTATTAACTTATCTACCAAATTATAGCCTTCTTTACGTGCCAGAGTTGCCAGTGTTTCGATCTGATTCGGGAGTTGTTCGGCTGTTACAATTTTAATATTCATATACGCACACTATTTGAAATTGTTGTGAAGAATGACAGTTGCCAAGCGACTTAAAGTATCATGCCAGGAGCGATATCTCTTTATAAATAAAATGTGATCCTTAAATCAATGCTGCAGCGCACCAGTGCACAAAAATAAGTCAGTTTTTAGACCAAAGATAGCTGCTGAACAAAATACAGCATTTTTGAAAAATATTTGAAAATAATTCAGCAAACTACAGCAATCCCAAGCAATCGTGTAAACTTAGGACTTTCATTTTTAATGTGATATTTGAACATGGCAACTGTTGATCTTTTTGCGATTGGTAATGCGCTGATTGACCAAGAATTTAAAGTTTCTGATGACTTTTTAACTGCACATCACTTGCAAAAAGGCACCATGCAACTTGCAGATGGTGAGACTCAGGCCACTCTTTATCAAAATCTTCAAGCGACTCAAGTGTATAAGGGTCAGGCTTCAGGCGGTTCAGCAGCCAACACTACCGTGGCATTTTCTGCGCTCGGTGGTTCTGCATTTTATGGCTGTCGTGTCGGAAATGACGAACTGGGGCACATCTACCTGAAGGGTTTGAATGATGCAGGTATTAAGACCACCACCCAATCGATCAGTGAAGGCGTAACAGGGACATGTATGGTTCTGGTCAGCCCTGATTCTGAACGTACCATGCATACCTATCTGGGTATTACGGCCGAACTGACTGATCAACAAATTGATTTCAGCGCACTAAATAGCGCGAAATGGCTATATCTCGAAGGTTATTTATCAACTTCTGACACAGCACGTCATGCCGTACAACAAGCACGTGATATTGCCCGTGCCAATGGCGTTAAAATTGCCCTAACTTTATCTGATCCTGCCATGGTGCAATACGCGCGTGCCGGTTTGGATGAAATGATTGCAGATGGTGTAGACTTGCTGTTATGTAACCAGCAAGAAGCGCTGATGTATACAGAAACAGATAATCTTGAGGCAGCCCTGCTTAAATTAAAAACAATCAGTCAGCACGTTGTCATTACATTGTCAGCTGAAGGCGCACTGATTTCGGATTATCAAAATACATTTACTGTTCCTGGCCGTAAAGTGCCTGCAGTAGATGCCAACGGTGCCGGTGATGCTTTTGCCGGGGCTTTCCTGTACGGATTGAATGCTAATTTGGGTCTTCAAGCTGCGGCTGAACTGGCGATTCTCATTTCGAGCCAGGTGATTTCACAATTTGGTCCACGCCTGGCAGTTGAAGAATATGCGGCATTATTACAAGACTTTCAAAAGGAATGTGCTTAATGTTTAAAATTTGCATGACCGAAGACGTTCCAGAACGCGAAGCACGCTCTTTTGAGCTTCCCGATGGAGATAATATCTTTATCACACAGCGTGACGGTGCCTTCTATGCCTATCAAAACCTGTGTCCGCATTTGCAGGTCGAACTGGAATTTCTGGAAAACCAGTTTCTGGATCGCGATCAGGAATTTATTGAATGCTCCACGCATGGCGCCTTGTTTCTGGTAGAAAGCGGTGAATGCATTTCTGGGCCTTGCCAAGGTCAAGCACTTGAAAAAGTAGAGATTACCGTGCATTCTGATGGTGGAATTTACCTCTCAGAATAAGACTAAAACGGACTTCACCATGCCTGCATTTTTTCTAGACTATAACCTGATACCTTTTCATCTGAGTTTATTGGCGATTATTCTGTTCGGTGTGGTGAAAACCATTGGTTTCTATTTTGGACTCAGACCCAGCAAGTTTCTGCAAAAAATTTCACTTTATGACTTTCAGCAGATGGATCTACTAAACGTCAAATTCTCCAAAACCTTGATTGTGTTTTTCTTCCTGATGAATTTTAGCTTTGCCGGCTATGTTTTACAGTTCCTGATCTATTCTCAGGAATTTAAGTTTCTGCCTGCTTACTACCTGATTATTCCGGCTTTGATCATTGCGACTTTTTTTACTATTTTTATGATTCACTGTCTGGATCAGGTCATTCCACCTAAATATAAAAAGAACAATGTCAATCTACTTGGCCGTTTGGCGACAATTTCCAGTGGCAATGCCCGTCCTGGTTTTTCTGCTCAAGCACGGGTGCGAGATGAGTATGGACAACTACATTATGTACAGGTAGAACCTGAGTTTGGTGAACTCGGTTTTCAATCGCAGATTATCCTGATTCGCATGAGAAAATCTCATTATGTTGCTAAGAAAATTTGTAAATCTAATCAGCTGTTCAGCATGAATCTAGATTAAATTCTAAATCATTTGATAGTTATTAAAAAATCCCGACAGATATCGGGATTTTTTAATGCCTAGATTTATTTTTTGAGAAGCCCTGAAACCATGTTCAATACATTTTGAATATCGTTATTGGCTTCCTGCTTGCTGGTTTGCTCACCTTGTGGAGTAAGCGAATCAATAATCTGCGGCAAGACCTGTGAAATCGCACTATACACATCCTGCTTCGGTGCATGCGTTTGCTGTGCTACTTCTTCAACTTCCTGATCATCAAACAGGTTTTGCATCTGCTGCGGATCAACATTGGCATTTTCACCGGAACCAGTCGATACCCAATCATCGACCTGGCTGTTGAGTCCCTGTCCTTTTAGCTTGTCCAACGCACCTTGCAAACCGCCTTGTTTTTGAATCCAGGCCAACACTAAAGGCAACACAGCAATCAATAGGGTTTTACCGGTAGAACCACCTAGTCCTGAACGAGACTGAGCAGTACTTTGAGTACTACCACCACCGAGCTGACTTAGTACTGAACCTAAAATTGCCCCCAGACCATTTTGTCGATTCTGCTGGCCGGTTTGATTTTGCTGGTTTTGAGTATTTTGATTTTGCTGAGGATTTGACTGGTTTAAATGCCCTAGCACAGACCCTAGGATATCTGCCAAGCCACCTTGTTGTGAGGATTTCTGCTGCGACTGCCCGCCACCCAATGCCTGCTTTGCTAATATTTCCACAATACTACTCAGGTTTGTCATATGCTATATCCTATGTGCATCTTAATTACAGAATACGGCCTGCCCTCATATTGTCTAGGCAAGATTGTGTTAATATTTGCAATCTTAGTTAAGCTAGTTTTTAGCTTACCAGCGAAATTTATCCCAGTTTTCCGGATTGGCCCAAAATTTGGAGTTAAACCAGTCTGGCACGTGCTTATAGGTTAAAATATTAAACTGCCACAGCGCAAAATCGGCCTCATGTATAGTTTTGTCAATCAGCTGGGTAAATCCTAAAGCTCTCAATAACTTTTCATTTTGCATCCGGCTGATCACCACTAGCCGTTTGGCAAACAAATCACGTAATTTCACCAGAATTTGACTCATGATCTGTTCAGACAAATGTTCTGTTTCTACAGTATCCAGCATCACCACAGCCAAGTCATAACGTTGCTGAAAAGGCAGATTTAAAAACTCAGATACGCTAAAATAGGACCATTGAATAACTGGCTGAAACTGGACTTGGCTCAAGTCCTGCCCAATACAAATAGCAGTATGAATTGGCTGTTCCTGTGCGAAATCGTCTAGCATCGAAGTAATGACATTCTGCTCAGCCATAACTGCATCCTTATGATTTAAGTGAGTAATTTTTATGGAACTTCAGGGCATTTGTCATAAAATGCACGTCGGCCTCAAGGACCTTAGTGTAACTGATCAACAGATACAGCGGGCAAATGTTGAATATAAATTAATTTTAGATCGTGCAGAAATTGATCTTCCGTTTAATTTAGGCCAAGAAATCGAGATTGAATGGACCGGTAATATTTACTGCGTGTCTTGTGGCAACAAAACTTCCAAATCATTTTCGCAAGGTCACTGTTTTAAATGTTTTAAAACCAATGCTTCATGTGATATGTGCATCATGAAACCAGAGACTTGCCATTATCATTTGGGCACTTGCCGCGAAGATGAGTTTGCACAGAATGTCTGCTTTCAGCCACATATTGTCTATTTGGCCAATTCTAGCGCATTAAAGGTCGGTATTACCCGTACCAGCCAAATGCCGACCCGCTGGCTTGATCAGGGCGCGACCCAGGCCCTGCCGATTATGAAAGTGGGCTCACGTCGTCTTTCCGGAAAGCTTGAGGTCATGTTTGGTACGCAGGTTGCTGATAAAACTGACTGGCGCAAGCTACTGAAAGGTGAAGCAGAACCATTGAACCTGATTGAAGTGCGTGAACAACTGCTGGAAGAATTTGCGCCTAAAATTCAAAGCATTCGCGAAGAATTTAATCAGAATCTAGAATTTAATGAAAATATTGAAGTATTGGAAGATGAATTCGCACGAGAGTTTATTTATCCGGTAGAACAATATCCGGAAAAGATTAAATCGCATAATCTTGATAAAACTCCCTTAATTCGTGGCAAGTTACAAGGCATCAAGGGGCAGTACTTAATTCTGGATACTGGCGTAATTAATATGCGCAAATATACTGGTTATGAACTGATTATTCGTGCTTAATCCATTATTTGCTTAGAGCATAAAAAAACCAGCCCGCAGGCTGGTTTTTTTATACAACAATTTTATTTGATTTTTGCCTGAGATTTCAGGTAACGCGTATAGTCATCAAATTCCTGCTGACCACGAAGTTGTTGATATAACTTCACCAACTCGCTGCGTTGTTCTGCAATCAATACATCTACCGGGTTCTTCTTCACTTCTGATACCGCAACCACAACCAGCTCATTCGGCATTTTCGCTGTCGTCACTGACCAATGGCCTGCTTTTGGTGTCGGAAGACTAAAAGCCGCACGCTGTACATCACGTTTTAGCAAACCTTCAGCACGTGTGTAAACACCAGCATCTTCAAAGATCAAATCACCTTTCGCCACTGCCGCAGCCGGTTTGGTTTTGAACTCATCCAAAGCTTTCTGAATTTTTGCTTTTGCCAAAGCAGCTGCTTTGTCTTCAATCAACTGAGCTTTAACACGCGGTTTTGCTTCTGCCAGTGTTTGTTCGCCAGCTGCATGATAATTACGCACCTTAATCCAAGCTACAT
The DNA here is from genome assembly GCF_022809915.1 of Acinetobacter lwoffii. Lineage (GTDB taxonomy): Bacteria > Pseudomonadota > Gammaproteobacteria > Pseudomonadales > Moraxellaceae > Acinetobacter > Acinetobacter lwoffii_M. The sequence goes on from NZ_JALGQY010000009.1 coordinate 27,190, forward strand.
CACCATTGGCCAACTGAATGCTTGATGAAGCATTACGATCACCATTTTTAACATCATCATTAAACAATTTGACTTTGAGGTTAGCATCGCTCAGCACAGGATCACGAGTCGAAAGTGTCACTCCTTGAGCTTTCTGGACTTGTACACCTTTAACTTCCTGTGTAACGACATCCAGAGAATCACTTCCTACCACCATATCATTTAGCGTATTGACCGTATCAGAAAATGCATTAGATTTTTTAGCAGCCAAGGCTTCTTCAGACAAACGTGCTTTTTGTGATTCAAAAGAAGGAACTGCAACATCTGGCGTTTGCACAGAAATAATGTGGTAACCATAATCTGTTTTCACTGGTGAAGACACCTGACCTGATTTTAAAGAACTAACCGTCTGATCAAATGCAGTACCAAATACACCTTCTTCATAAACAGCAAGCGCACCACCTTTAGACTTAGATTCAGGATCTTCAGAATATTGTGCTGCAGCTTGAGCAAAAGTGGTACCGGATTTAATTTTGGCTGCAATGTCGGTCGCCAGTTTTTTTGCTTCAGCATCACTACTGCTGTCCGCCGTAATTAAAATATGCTTCACATCTGGTTTAACTGCTTGTTTTTGTGTCGCAACAAAAGCCGTGTATGCTTCCTGAAGTTCAGCATCTGTAACCGCTAAACTCTGTACCTGAATATCGCTTGGCTTTAACACCACATAGTCGACATCCACACTGGTCGGCTGTTTGAACAGTGTTTTGTGCTTTTCATAATAGGCAGTAATGTCTGCATCCGTCACTTTGACATCTTTTTTATAGCTGTCCAGATTAATGCTGGAAATATGAATATGACGTTGTTCAGTTTGTAAATCGGCAATCTGCTGCATTTCAACTGGGCTTACCAGTGGATAATCCAGGAAAGTCGATGACAGCATCTTCAGCGCATGATCTTTACGTAAACTTTCAATCAAAGCGCGATTGGTCATGCCAATTGATTTCAGATAATTTTCATATAAAGCATTCGAGAACTTGCCATCTTGCTGGAAAGTAGGCTGCTGAGCAATCATCTGTTCAATTTGCTGGTCACTCAGACTGATCCCTAATTCTTCAGCCTGTTGCAGCAATAAAGTACGTGCAACCAGCGTATCCATGGCTTTCTGGTCAATGAAGCTTTGATTCAGTAAAGTTTCATCCCCATTGGCATAGCTAAGATATTGTTCTTTAAATGATTTGGTCAGTGACTCTAATTCTTTTTGAGATATTTCAGTCCCGTTCACTGATTTTGCCGCATCAGAGTTTCCGCTGCTAAAATATCCTTCAATACCTACAAGTGCTAACGGGGTCAAAAACAGAACGAGCAAGACTTTGCCCAACCAACCCTTAATAACTTTACGAAAAGCTTCCATAAGTATTCCAATATTTTATTTGCAAAGGATTTTAACCGAAAATACCCATTGAATGAATGTGTTAATCATCACAATTAAATTTATCAATAAAAAACGCGCCAAAGAAGGCGCGTTTCGTCGCTGGGTAAGCTTAAGCTACAGCGTCTTTTAAGCCTTTACCTGCTTTGAAGCTAGGTACTTTGCTTGCTTTGATCTCAAGAGTAGCACCAGTTTGTGGATTACGGCCAGTACGTGCAGCGCGCTCTTTCACACCGAAAGTACCAAAACCCACTAAAGTTACTGTATCACCCGATTTTAAAGCTTCAGTAACAGAAGCAATTGTAGCATCTAAAGCTTTACCTGCGTCAGCCTTAGATAATCCCCCTTTTTCTGCAATTGCATCAATTAATTCTGATTTATTCATGAAGATTACGTCCTCTTAATATCGTTTATTTAAGGTTCAAGAATTGGTTTAACATGCCATAACGCCTTTATAGCAATGCTTTAGGTATAAACGCAATACTTAAGAACCTCTTTTTTTTCAAAAAATATGCGAAAAAAACATTGAATAATAAATAAAGTCATTTTATTTAAGTTTTTTCGACAATTCTTCTTTCATTTTTTCTTGTTCCGCAGTCAACTGATCAACCTTGGCATGCAACTGAAGGATTAAACGTTCCAAATACTGTACATCTTTCAGTGTGACTAATCCTATACGATTCAATGAGTGATGAACAGAGTTGTCGATTAATTTTTCCACTTTGTCTTTGGTGTCTGTGACCGACTCTTTTGCTTTTTCCGAAACCTTTTCTACAGTTTGATCGGCAATATCTGCAGTTTTAGATTCAAGTTCTTCCCCGACCTTGACCAGCGAGTCAAACAATTTATTGCCTTCTTCTTCTGCACGTGAAAATGCCCCCAGTCCAGCCAACCAGATTTGTTTGGTATATTTACGAAAATCAAGAACCGATTTGCGCTCCGAGGCAGATTTAGACTTGGTTCTCAGCGTTTTCTCATTCGAAGCTTCAGCTGAGTCTTGTGCTGTTTTTGACTTGTCCATGTGCACGGCTCCTGTTTGTTTTCTGCGCAATTATTATAAATTATTCTACAAAACCACTGCATAATAGCAAATTTAGTACTTGATAGATTTGATAAACTGTTCTACAAAGCAATTTATTTCAAGTCTAATTTGATTTAACCCTGAAATCTCTTCACAAGCAGGAAGCTTTTTCACTTTATATTTCAGGTAAGGATTGGTTGTATATGAGCGAATCGCAACAAAGTCAAAATCAACCGCATTTGTTGCTTACGATGACGTTAATTGTTTTAGAGACAATATTTACCTTCATTCTCAAGCATGATCGTGTCGTTGCATTACAGGCCAAAAAGTTTGTAGATAAAAACATCTCGATTAAAATCAATAGCTATATTCCGTATTTCGACTTTTATGTGCAATTCACCCCCAATGGACTATTGTTTGACCATAAAGCACCGGGCCGCATTGTCGACCTGGATGTGCGCACTACACTTCCCGATCTGATTAAAATTTTCATTTTTGGCAATCGTCGTAGCATTCGTAGCATGCGTATTGATGGTCATCAGGTTTTAAAAGATGAGTTTCGTGATCTGTTAACCGTATTCAGTTTGCCTAAAGTATTAGCCGACTGGAAACACTGGCTGTCTGATGCGCCGACGGATGAAGCGGAAATTATTGCCTCTAAAAAGCGTATTGCGCCGCTTCTAAAGAAAATTGAAGAGCAGCGTTCCCAGATCAATACCCTGCAAGTGGAAGTCAAACAGTATAAAAACCGCCTGAAACGGATTGAACGCCGTCAAAAGCGCATTAACATCATTTTTGGCTTGAGCAGCGTACTTTTGATTACGTTATTAGTGTATAATTGGCTGAGCATGTAAATCTTTCATTCTCCGAAAATTAAATCCCACTAAGGTCTACTAAAAATAACTTGACTAATTTAGTCGGGATTCATAAAATCTACACATCTAGTCTAACCATGTGTATCGAATCATGCGCCTAACCACTCGCGGTCGCTACGCTGTGACTGCTCTACTTGATCTAGCTTTGCAGCCTTCTGAAAAAACGATAACGCTCGCTGAAATTGCAGCACGTCAAACTATTTCTGTTGCTTATCTTGAGCAGTTATTTGCGAAGCTCAAGCGTCATGGTTTAGTTTCTAGTGTTCGTGGCGCAAATGGTGGTTACCATTTAGCACGTAATGCAGATGAAATTACTGTGTTAGCAATTATTGAAGCTGTAAACGAAACAGTTGATGCGACTCGCTGTGACCATAAAGGCAATTGCCAGAATGGCGCGATGTGCTTGACTCATGATTTATGGCAGGAACTCTCCCATCACATCGCCGATTATTTAGAAAAAATCTCGCTTGCTGATCTGGTTGCACGTGACAACGTCCAGACTGTGTCATTACGCCAAAAATCAGCACCTTTAGATTCAGCCCTTTTATCGGTTACAGGTATTTGACATGAAACGTCCGATTTATCTTGATTATGCAGCTACAACTCCTGTAGATCCTCAGGTTGCTGAACGTATGATGGAATGCTTAACATTCGATGGTACCTTTGGTAATGCGGCATCTCGTTCACACGCGTATGGTTGGCAAGCAGAAGAAAAAGTTGAATATGCACGTGAACAAGTTGCGAATTTAATTAAAGCTGATCCACGTGAAATCGTATGGACTTCAGGTGCAACCGAGTCAGACAACCTTGCGCTTAAAGGTGTGGCTCATTTCTATGCATCTAAAGGTAAACATATCGTTACCTCTAAAATCGAACATAAGGCAGTTTTAGATACCTGTCGTGAGCTTGAATCTGAAGGTTTTGAAATTACCTATATTGAGCCACAACCTCAAACCGGTTTAATTACTCCAGAAATGGTACAAGCAGCGATTCGTCCAGATACGATTCTTGTTTCCCTGATGATGGTGAACAATGAAATCGGTACTGTGACTGATGTTGCAGCGATTGGTGAAATCACTCGCGCCAACAAGATTTTCTTCCATGTCGATGCAGCTCAGGCAGCGGGTAAAGTTGAAATTGATCTTTCAACTTTAAAAGTAGATTTGATGAGCTTCTCTGCGCATAAGATCTATGGCCCTAAAGGTATTGGCGCACTGTTTGTACGTCGTAGCCCGCGTGTACGCCTTAAAGCTGAAATGCATGGTGGCGGCCATGAACGTGGTATGCGTTCAGGTACCCTTGCGACTCACCAGATTGTAGGTATGGGTGAAGCGTTTGAACTTGCAGGCAAAAACTTGGAAGCTGAACAGACTCGTTTACGTGTACTTCGCGACAAGCTGTGGAATGGTTTACAAGGTCTTGAACAAGTGTTCCTGAACGGCCATCCAACACAAAACGTAGCGAACTATCTGAACATCAGCTTCAACTTTGTTGAAGGCGAATCATTGATGATGGCATTGAAAGATGCTGCGGTATCTTCAGGTTCGGCATGTACATCTGCAACACTTGAACCGTCTTATGTACTTCGTGCATTGGGTCTTTCAGACGAACTTGCACACAGTTCGATCCGCTTCAGCTTTGGTAAATACACCACTGAAGAAGATATCGATCACGTATTGACTATCACTAAAGCTGCTGTTGAGAAGTTACGTGAACTTTCTCCGCTTTGGGATATGTATAAGGAAGGTATTGACCTTTCTAAAGTTGAGTGGGCTGAGCACTAATTTTCATGCTGAGATAGTGACAAATCCGTTGCTATCTCATTGAGAAAAGTTTTTTTACCCCCATATTTAATACTAAGGCTGACCCCGAGGTTTGGAGAAGCAACATGGCTTATAGCGAAAAAGTAATTGATCATTACGAAAACCCTCGTAATGTTGGCGTTTTAGACAAAAATGCTGAAAACGTTGGTACTGGTATGGTTGGTGCGCCAGCATGTGGTGACGTGATGCGTTTACAGATTCAGGTAAACGACGAAGGCGTGATTGAAGAAGCACGTTTTAAAACTTATGGTTGTGGTTCTGCCATCGCATCAAGTTCACTTGTGACCGAATGGCTCAAAGGTAAAACTTTGGATCAAGCTCAAGCAATCAAAAACATTGATATTGCAACTGAACTTGCACTTCCACCAGTAAAAGTACACTGCTCTGTTCTTGCTGAAGATGCAATTAAAGCAGCTGTAGAAGACTACCGTAGCAAGAAAGTTAAAGCTTAATTGTTCCACGTTTTGAAATTTTAACGGAGTTTTCATGATCCATTTAACTGAAAATGCTGCAACTCATATCAGCAATTATTTAAAAAATCGCGGTAAGGGTGAAGGCATTCGCGTTGGTGTGAAAACTTCAGGCTGTTCTGGTCTGGCCTATGTGCTCGAGTTCGTCGATGAAGTCGATGCACATGACCAAGCCTTTGAGCAGTTTGGGGTTAAAGTATTCGTTGACCCGAAAAGTCTAGTTTATCTTGAAGGTATGGAGATGGACTATGTTAAAAACGGCTTGAACGAAGGCTTCGAATTTAACAACCCCAACAAAAAAGGCGAATGCGGTTGTGGTGAATCCTTCACTGTATAAACCCGGCAGTTATTCTCTTTGACATTAAAACAGTGTGTTTCACACTGTTTTAATTGCATTTATGCAGTTATTTTTGCACATTAATCGCGGATCCCATCTCCCATGAATCATTTTGAGTTGTTCAACCTTCCTGTAGCACTCGATATTGATTTAGCGGCTTTAAAGACTGAATTTTTAAAGTTGCAGCAACAATATCATCCAGATAAAGCTGAAGACAAAGATCAGGCTCTGATTAAATCAAGTGATATCAATCAGGCATTTAAAACCTTGTCAGCGGTCGATAGCCGTGCAGCGTATTTACTGTCTCTCAAGAAACAGGATTATCACTTAGATCAGTCGATCAGTGATTTTGAATTCTTGCAGGACGCTCTGGAAATTCGTGAACAACTTGACGATGCAACTTCTGCTGAAGATTTAACTTCACTGAAAGTCGAAGTCCAGCAATGGATTGAGGGCTTGGTTCGCGAGTTCAAAATTGATTATGCGGATGAAGACTGGGCCGAAGCACGCGATACAGTGCGCAAACTACGCTTCTTCGTTAAAGTCATGGCCGATATCGACAAAGCGGAAGACCGCTTCCTGGACGATGACAGCTTTGATCTTGATGATGATTTCTAATTTTTAGTATTTAATATTTAACGTGCAAAGGATGTAACACTATGGCTCTCTTGCAAATTGCAGAACCAGGTCAATCAAGTGCACCACATGAACACCGCATTGCGATTGGTATCGATTTAGGCACCACCCACTCTTTGGTTGCCACGGTTCTTTCAGGTAAAGCCAAAGTACTTAATGACGAACAAGGTCGTGTGCTACTTCCTTCTATCGTGCATTATGCAGAACAACAAACTCAATACGGCAATGAAGCTGCGCCTTTCATTACTACTGACCCTAAAAACACCATCGTTTCTGTAAAACGTTTTATGGGTCGCTCGAAAGCTGACATCAAATTCCAGCACCCTTATGCCTTGGTCGGTGAAGCCAATGAAATGCCAGCTTTTGAAACTGCGCAAGGCCGTAAGACTCCGGTTGAGATTTCTGCAGAAATTTTAAAGCAGTTGAAAGACCGCGCTGAAGCCAGTCTGCAAAATCCGGTTAATGGTGCAGTGATTACTGTTCCGGCGTACTTCGATGAAGCACAGCGTCAGGCAACCCGTGATGCTGCCCAGCTTGCCGGCTTGAATGTTTTACGTTTGTTGAATGAGCCAACCGCTGCTGCTGTTGCTTATGGTCTCGATCAGGAAAGCAACTTAAGTACAGATCGCAACTATGTGATCTACGACTTGGGTGGTGGTACCTTTGACGTTTCGATTCTGCGTTTTAGTCAAGGTGTGTTTGAAGTTCTAGCAACCGGTGGCCACACTGCCCTCGGTGGTGATGACCTAGATCGTTTGATCCTGAAATGGGCCAAGAAACAACTGAATATTGACACCTTGAATGATGCAGAATATGCACATTTTGTGGTTGCAGCACGTAAAGCCAAAGAAGCTTTGTCTGATGCAGATTCAGTTCAACTCAAATTGCTTGATCAGGTATTGACGCTTGACCGTCCGACATTTGAAGAGATCATTAAAGTTGCTTTGGATAAGACCATCAGCGTATGTAAGCGTGTGATGCGTGATGCCAAGCTTGAACTGGATGACATTCAAAATGTCGTTTTGGTCGGTGGCTCAACCCGTTCTTATGCAGTACAAAAAGCCGTGCGTGAAGTGTTCAACCAAGAACCGCTTTGCACCATTAACCCGGATGAAGTGGTTGCGATTGGCGCATCAATTACTGCGAACCAATTGATTGGCAACTCAACTGATGGCTCATTACTATTAGACGTGACGCCTCTGTCTCTTGGTCTTGAAACCATGGGCGGACTGGTTGAACGATTAATTTCGCGTAATACTGCGATTCCAGTCGCTCGTCGTCAGGAATTTACGACTTATCAAGATGGCCAGACTGCCATGTTGATTCATGTGGTTCAAGGTGAACGTGATCTGGTTGAGCATTGCCGTAGTTTAGGGCGTTTTGTCCTGCATGGCATTCCACCAATGACTGCCGGTCAGGCACGTATTGAAGTGACGTTCCAGGTCGATGCAGATGGCTTGCTGACTGTATCTGCCAAAGAAACCACCTCTGGCGTGACGGCTCAAATCGATATCAAACCATCTTATGGTTTATCGGGTGAAGATACTGAACGTCTGTTGCTAGACGGTTATAAGTTCGCTGAAGAAGATAAGAATCTTCGTCATTTGAATGAAACCAAAGTGGAAGCACAGCGTGAGCTGGAAGCACTGGTTCAGGCACTCAAAGCGGATGCCGGTCTGTTGACTGAAGATCAACTTGCAGCACTGCAAACTGCGCAAGCACAACTTGAAACTCAGCTTCAGGGTTCAGATATCAAAGCGATTGAATCTGCCGTTGAACAGCTTAAAATACATAGTGATGCTTTTGCAGCAGCACGTATGAATCAACATATTGATGCAGCTCTTAAGGGCACTAAACTCGACGACTGGTCAAACTCAAACTAATTTAAGGTAACGACTATGCCACGTATTAAAGTTCTTCCACATGCGCAGATTTGCCCCGAAGGTGCTGAGTTTGAAGTCGAACAAAATGCCAATCTTTGCGAAAGCCTGCTAAAAAATGGCATTAAAATCGAACATGCTTGCGATATGTCAGCAGCGTGTACCACCTGCCATGTAGTGGTACGCAAAGGTTTTGACAGCCTGGAAGAAATGGATGATGTTGAAGCTGACTTACTCGATCGTGCCTGGGGTTTAGAACCTGATTCACGTCTTTCTTGTCAGGTTAAACTGGACGATGAAGATCTGGAAATTGAAATTCCAAAATACACCATTAACCATGCGTCAGAAAATCACTAAGATTTTCGTTGCAGGCTAAAATAAAAAACCACGCTCAGGCGTGGTTTTTTCTCTTTATAAGAAACAATTAAAGTAAATTTACATGAACTTTAAATGTGTTCAATTACTTCATCCTCAAGCTTCAATTTGACAATACCTTGTGAATTGGTCATTTTCTGCTGAGTTTCAATGCGTTTAATCATTTTTTCTAGTACATGAATCAGCTCAGGATATTCAAAGTTTTGCACTTCATCCAGATTCAGCAATAAATGAAAGCCCTTATATTCATAATCGAACCAGCGCTGATACTCGACTTTCTGAGACGCATATTTTTCCATGACCTGCCAGGTTCTTACAGGTGCTTTAATGCCTTTCAAGAATATCGGCTTTTTCGGTGCACAAAGATAATCATCTTTGATCAGATTATGAGTATCTTCCGAAATCAGGATTTCATCGACTTCCGCTGCACTTTGCAAACGCGCTGCCAGATTGGCATCACGTCCTACAATGGTATAAGCCATACGATGCGTAGCCCCATAATTCCCTACGTGGCAATAACCGGTTGAAATCCCCATGCGGATATGCAGTGGCGGATAACCCATTTTAATCCAGCGTTCCCGCAGCAATTTCATTTGCTGACGCATCGCCAATGCCATTTCCATACAGTTCTTAGCATCCTGTTCCACACCTTCGGAGTTCGGATCACCAAAGAAAATCAGGATGGCATCACCCATGAATTTATCGACAGTCGCTTCATAATTTTTAGCGATTTCGGTCATATGCCGAAGATAGTCATTCAACAGGAATGCTAAATCATCTGGAATCAGAGTTTCAGATAGCTCTGTAAAGCCTTGAATATCAGAGAAAAAGATCGTCAACTTTTTACGTTTATATTCAATTTTGGCTTCAGATTCACCTTTCATAATGGATTGCCATAACTGCACGGGCGCATAGCGACTCAGCTGATTGGCAAATTCCATATAACGGTTCATCTGTTCGAAATAATGGTCTTTTTTCTGGGTCATGTATTGCACACGACCACTTTGATAAAAACTTCCGACACCAAAATAGGTAATCAGACAGATAAAGCCTAAAACGGTCAACTCACTGCTGGTCGGTTCAAAATAAGTCCCAAAACCAAAGACCAGAATATTGGCCAGATAAAAAACGGTGATCCCGACCAGACTGGCCAGAGAAGCCATCATCAATGAAATTTTATTACTGATTGCAGTATAGAGTATTGCCACCAAACCCAGCAAGGACAATACCAAATCCAGCTGTACTGCGGCCAAAACCACTACAATGACAATAACATCAATCAGAAAAAGAACATTGCGCCGAATACGATAATCATGGCGATAGATTAACCAGCGCGACAGTTTCGAGCTAATCAATAAAATCAGGAATAAAAATACAGGAACAAAGAGCTGATACTGGGTATCCGGTTCAGTGTAATGAAAGACGACCAGAACCAGAGACAGCATGATGTATCCCATCATGCGATGGAAATACTCAAACTGATGGGGTTCTTTTTGAATCCAGTCGTCTAATTGCACTCACTCACTCCCTGAAGTCCGCAACTGTTCATGGTTCTCGGAATGCCTTGGCTGATTAGTCCATGCGCCAGTCAAATGGCATGTCGCCCTGACCACGTAAAGCCAGCATTAAGGTTTGACGCATATGTGCCAATACTTCACTGCTATAAGGAACAGCAGATGTACCCCAAACAGGCTTCGGCCATGCAACGTCGTTCTGATAACGAACTACATGATGAAAATGCAATTGCGGCACCATATTACCCAGCGCTGCTACATTCATTTTATCTGCACGGAAAACACGTGCCAGCTGGCTTGATAACCAGCTTGACTCTCTTAAAAACTGCTCTTGGTCAGCTTGACTCAATTCATATAATTCAGAGACACCCGGCACACGTGGAATCAGAATGAGCCAGGGAAATTGCATATCATTCATCAAACGACATGTTGACAAAGGAAAGTCGCCTACAAAAAACGTATCTTGAGCAAGTTGTGGATGCAAACTAAACATATCTTTATAAATGATGCAAAATTAGAATGATGGCTAATACTAACATATCCAACTGAAGCTGAATATTGAAAGCAATGTGTTTAAAGACAAATTCTCATGATTTGTTGCGAAGCACATCACAACAATTACTGTAAACAATTCATTAAAAAAATCAAGCCTGTTGTTCCTGCAAACTTCATTGGAAAATGAAATCCAAACTGAATTTTCAGGCTGATTTAATCGAATAAAATCAGTGCAATTCTTTAAGCAGACTGTCCAGTAAATCCTGTATAAACTGAATCCGCTTTTGATAGTCTTCCAGCATGACCATGACTTTTAGACGTTGACCGCCATCCATCCGGAAATAGGTCGGATGTTTCTGCATCATCTGGATAATCGTCATGGCTTGAACCGGAGTATCCGGTGCAAATTCAATATGCCCACCCTGACTGCTGATATCAATTTTAGTAATACCAAGCTGCTCGGCTTTCAATCGAATCTGATGTACAGCAAAGAGCTGTTTGACCGGTTGCGGCGGTATACCAAAACGATCGATCAATTCCATCCGGATATTGTCCAGTTTTTCCTGGGTATCAGTATTACTGATGCGTTTATAGAACAACAGACGTTGATGGACATCACCCAGATATTCATCTGGAATCAACGCTGGCATATGCAGGGTAATTTCGGCAGTCAATGACAATGGTGCATCGAAGTTTGGCGTTTTGCCTTTTTGAATGGCTTTGGTGGCTTTTTCCAGCATTTCCATATACAGGCTATAACCAATGGCCTGCATCGAACCACTCTGCTGCTCACCTAGTAACTCACCTGCGCCGCGAATTTCCAGATCTTCGGTTGCCAGCATAAAACCGGCACCCAAGGTCGAAGCACGCTGAATGGCATCCAGACGTTTTTCTGCATCACCTTTTAAGGCTTTTAAAGACGGCACCATTAAGTAGGCATAAGCCTGATGGTGTGAGCGTCCTACACGTCCGCGTAGCTGATGTAATTGTGCCAGGCCCAGCTTGTCAGCACGTTCAATCAGAATGGTATTGGCATTCGGAACATCAATCCCGGTTTCAATAATGGTCGAACATACCAGAACATTGTATTCCTTGTGATAGAACTGCTGCATCACCTGCTCCAGTTCACGTTCACGCATCTGCCCGTGGGCCACAATCACCCGCGCTTCCGGCACCAATTTAAGGATATGCTCAGCGGCACGATCGATTGTATCAACTTCATTATGCAAAAAATAAACCTGACCACCGCGCAGCAATTCACGCAGAATCGCTTCTTTAATGGTGTCATCGGTATGTTCCTGCACAAAGGTTTTCACCGCAAGACGGCGTGCCGGCGGTGTGGCGATAATCGACAGATCACGCATGCCACTAAAGGCCATATTCAGTGTCCGTGGAATTGGAGTTGCAGTCAGTGTCAGCATATCAACATCGGCACGCATGGCCTTGATTCGTTCCTTGTCGCGCACCCCGAAACGATGCTCTTCATCGACAATCATCAAGCCAAGATTCTTAAACTGAACATTTTCCTGCAAAATCTTATGTGTACCAATCACAATATCGACTTTACCTTCAATCAGGTCGTCAATGGTCTTGGTATGTGCTTTGGAAGAGCCGAAACGTGACAGCACTTCAATCCGGACTGGCCAGTCGGCGAAGCGGTCTTTGAATGAATCATAATGCTGCTGTGCCAGCAAAGTGGTCGGTACCAGAATCGCCACCTGCCGGTTATTCTGTACTGCAACAAATGCGGCACGCATTGCGACTTCTGTCTTACCGAAACCCACATCACCACACACCAGTCGATCCATCGGCTTGGCCTGCTGCATGTCATGCAACGTCGCTTCAATCGCATTGGCCTGATCCAGTGTTTCTTCATACGCAAAGCCACTAGCAAATTGCATATAAAGGCTTTGATCGACTTCAAAACTGATCCCGGGCTTGGAAGCACGACGTGCCTGAATATGCAGCAATTCGGCCGCGACATCGTGAATCTGTTCCAGCGCTTTACGTTTGGCTTTATTCCACGCATCTGTACCCAGTTTATGCAAAGGTGCCAGATCCGGATCACCACCACTATACCGGCTAATTAAGTGCAGATTGGTCACCGGCACGTAGACTTTGGCGGCATCCGCATAATCCAGCTGCAAAAATTCGTGATCCTGATCATCAATACTTAGGGTGACCAGACCGGCATAACGTCCGACCCCATAATCGATATGTACCACAGGCGCGCCCATGGTCAGCTCAGTTAGACTTCGGATCAGAAACTCTTCGGAAACTTCCTGTTGACGTTTGCGACGGCGCTGTACCACGCGATGTTCATACAGCTGATTTTCAGAAATTACGCTGACACGATCGGTCAATACCAGACCACGCTCTAAAGGCGCATTGGTAATGGCAATTGCATACAGAGATTGAATAAAACTATCAAAATTTTCAACCGTGGGGATATCACCCAGACTTGGCCTTAAGGCATCTTTAAGACTTTCCCGGCGTCCAGCACTTTCAGCCACTAGCAATACCGGATGATTAGCCTGATCAATATATTTTTTGACTTCATGAAACGGTTTTTCACGTTTCGGGTCTACGGGTAGACGCGGTGGCAACTGGGTCTCAAGATTCAATACTCCAGCTTTTTGATCAAAAGGTGTTTGTGCGGCAATGATGCGTGCAAACTGGTTCAGCTGCTCTAGCACCTGATTGGTCTGAAAAAACAGGCTTTCAGGCGGCATAATCGGCTGATCGACATTGTGGCGACGATCTTCATAACGGCGCACTACATCTTGCCAAAACTGGCTGAGACTTTCGTCCAGAGCCTTATCTGTAATGACAATGCCATTCTTAGGTAAGTATGAAATGAGCGAACTTTGACCTTGCATGGCTTCAGCGCTGAAAAACAAGGGCAAATAAAACTCGATTCCCGGTGAGACTATGCCATCCATCACATCCTGATAGATCGGGTTTTTCTTTGGATTCGCGGTCGGGAAAAATTCGGCATAGCGGTCACGGAAAGTGGCACGCCCTTCTTTCAGTGGAAATTCTTGTGCCGGTAATACGGTAAACTGCTGCAAACTTTCTGTGGTGCGCTGAGTTTCAGAATCAAAAAATTTCAGGCTTTCAATTTCATCATCGAACAGGTCAATCCGAATCGGTGCTTCTTGTCCCGATGCGTAGATATCCATGATACTGCCGCGCACTGCGAATTCACCCGGATCATAAACGGTATCGACCAGATGATAACCGGCCTGAATCAGCTTTTTCTTTTGTTGTTCCAGATCAAATTTCTGACCGACATGAATATCGAAATGCTCACCCAGAATCCATGAGGTCGGCGCCACACGTTGTGCCAAAGTTGAGGCGGACAGCAACAGTACGCCAGTTTTGGGCATATTGGATAAGATTGCCAGACGTTCCGAGACAATATCCTGATGTGGTGAGAGACGGTCATAAGGCAAGATTTCCCAATCTGGAAAAATCGTGGGTTTAATCCCATAAAATTCCAGTTCACTTTCCAGTTGACCCAAATGCTGATTATTACGTGCAATCACAATAAACAAGCGCGATTGCTGCTGCACGATTTCTTTAAGCAATAATGCAGTTGAGGAACCTTGCAGATTGCCTAACCAGCGTTTCTCGCCTGCTTTGAGCTGTGGTAAATTGAGTTGGGAAATTTCTTGCTGGAACATGGATATAGCTTTAAAGTCTAAATAACCTGAGGCTTATACTAGCACGATGATCTCAGGATATTTTGTTATTTTTATGCAGTCTTGCTACATCCATATACTTCGATTTTAAGCCACTTTTGCAGCTTATTTTTGATCGCGCAGAAAGTTACGATAATAATCATTTAACTTCTTAAGGATCATTTTAAATTGCAGCAGATTCTCTTCGGTATTGCCTAAAGTCGCATTAAAATGCTGATGGGCAATTTCCAGATCAATTTTTTCATTGATCAGCATCGCGGTATCATATAACGCTTTTAAATCATCAAACTGTTTTAAACGGCGATTGGACAAATACTCTAATCGTGCACCCAATTCCTGATTGAGTTGAATATCATCGACGATATAGCCTGTACCTTCTACGCACTGAATATTCTGCTCTTCTAAATATAGCTGTGCAGCAGTCGGTTTATTACTTTTAAATAATGCACTGATTTTATCAAACATTGCCATTTACCTAGCCAAATATAGTTCTGGCTCTAGTCTAGATGAAAATGCCTCAAATCCACATCCTGAACTTGAGGCAAATTATCAAAATAGCAGCGATTCGCTGTTTCAGATGATTTAACCGCTCTGGTTCTGTTAAGAAACCTGTTCAAGCTGACTTTCTGCTGAAGGGATTTCAGACACCAGATTTTCAAATGCAAAGATTTCTTCTAATTGCGTTGCACTCAATAAGCCCAGCTCCAACACCACTTGCGGCACGGTTTTATTTTCCCGCATACATTGTTTGCCGATTTCATCACATTTGGCATGTCCCAATATCGGTTCAAGCAAGGTCACAATCCCGACACTGCGCATGACGGAACTTAAACAAATCTGTTCATTGGCCTGAATACCAGCAATACATTTCTGATTTAGGGTTTGCATACCTTGGGTCAATAACTGAATTGATTCATTCATCGCCACGGCAATCACAGGTTCCATGACATTCAATTGTAGCTGCCCGGCTTCCGCAGCCATAGTAATGGTTAAGTCGTTACCAATCACCCGAAAGGCAATCTGATTGACCACTTCTGGAATTACCGGATTGATTTTTGCCGGCATGATCGAAGAACCTGCCTGTAATTCGGGTAAACGAATTTCAGCCAGACCTGTACGCGGTCCCGAACTGAGCAGGCGCAGATCATTACAGATTTTGGACAGTTTTACCGCCAGACGTTTTAAACTGCTCGACAAAATAATAAAGACGCCACAATCGCTGGTCGCCTCGACATAATCTGCCGCACCTTTTAAAGGCAAACCCGTCAGATGCGCCAAGATTTCCACCACCCGCTTGGCATAGCCCGGCGGTGTATTGACCCCAGTCCCAATGGCGGTGGCGCCTAAATTGACTTCCAGCAATAACTGTCGCATCTGCCCAATCAGCTTCAGATCTTCTTTTAATAAGGTGGCAAATGCCCGGAACTCCTGTTCCATGGTCATCGGCACGGCATCTTGTAACTGGGTACGTCCCATTTTGATGACATATTCAAATTCGGCAGCTTTATGATCGATACAGTCAATCAATGCTTTAAGCACGCTCAACAATTCATCCAGACTGCTATAGGTCGCCAGACGCAAAGCCGTTGGATAGACATCATTGGTCGATTGCGAAGTATTCACATGATCATTCGGATGCAGAATGTGATAATCACCTTTCTGATGGCCCGACATTTCAAGTGCAATATTGGCAATCACCTCATTGGCATTCATATTGATGGAGGTTCCGGCACCGCCCTGATAAGGATCGAGTGGAAATGCCGCTTGCCACGCTTCCGGATGCTGAATCAATTCATCACA
Source organism: Acinetobacter lwoffii (assembly GCF_022809915.1). Lineage (GTDB taxonomy): Bacteria > Pseudomonadota > Gammaproteobacteria > Pseudomonadales > Moraxellaceae > Acinetobacter > Acinetobacter lwoffii_M. Next base: position 43,528 of record NZ_JALGQY010000009.1, read on the forward strand.
AGCTTTCTGAATGGCAGTACTGGTCTGCTCGGACAGTTTCTGGAAATACAGATTGGCCTGTGCCGAAGCTTTTTTCACTTGAGCCAAAGCACGAATAAAATGCGTTTGTTGCCCCACCGCCAATCCGGAAATCTTAAAATTTTCGATGGCACGTAAGGTATGAATCCCATAATAGCTATGCAACGGGATTTGTTTTTCCCCCAATAAATCACGTTCAATGCGGGTCAGTTCGATTTGAAGCATATTGTCCACTAAAAAATACTCTTGGCGATGCACCGTATTTGATGTGACATTAATATGAGCAAACAAATACAGGCCTAATAGGAAGACTTTAACCTAGATTTGCTACGATTTATTACCAATACGCTAAAGCTGTGAGTTTTGTAAGATTGTGTAAGCAGTTAGCTAAAATTCAAATATTTTCATTATTTATTCAAAATTTCCACTTTTCCCCTGAATTCGACGTCGTATTGCCTTTTATCCGCTTAAGTTATTCCTAATTCAATTTCAGTAAATTACTACTCTATTTACAATAAGTATACATAAAAGCTGTGTAATTGTTACAGAGTGTAATTTTTAAACCATGCTTGAATCACCTCCTTGCGATCTCAGTACAAAAAATCATCTTGGACGATGATTTCCATATTTACAGGATGACCTGCCTATGACTTATTTAAACCCCACCCTGATTACCTTCATGTTTTATATTATCGCCATGATTGCAATCGGTTTATATGCTTATCGTGCCACCTCCAATTTTGACGAATATATTCTAGGTGGACGGAGTCTGGGCAGTGTGGTCACTGCACTTTCAGCGGGCGCATCGGATATGAGTGGCTGGCTGTTGATGGGTCTTCCGGGAGCCATTTACCTGTCTGGCCTGTCAGAAGCCTGGATTGCAATCGGTTTGATTATCGGTGCATGGCTGAACTGGTTACTGGTGGCAGGTCGACTGCGTGCCCATACCGAATATCAGAACAATGCCCTGACCTTGCCGGATTATTTCACCAGCCGTTTTTCCGATCGTAAACGTATTTTACGGGTCTTGTCTGCCTTGGTGATTCTGGTGTTCTTTGCAATTTATTGTGCCTCAGGCATGGTCGCAGGTGCACGACTGTTTGAAAGCCTGTTTGGCTGGGATTACACCACAGCGCTTGTGATTGGTGCGATGGCGACGATTCTTTATGTTTGTATTGGTGGCTTTTTGGCGATCAGCTGGACAGATACATTCCAAGCCGGTTTGATGATTTTTGCCTTATTGCTGACTCCGATCATTACCTTCTTGGCTCTGGGCGACAACAGCCAGCAAGTGAGTGTCATCCTTGAATCGGCTCGCCCACATGCTTCAAGCATGCTTGAAGGTTTAAGCACCGTTGCGATTATTTCCAGTCTGGCTTGGGGCTTGGGTTATTTTGGTCAGCCGCATATTCTGGTGCGTTTTATGGCAGCAGATTCGGTCAAAACCATTCCTGCTGCACGCCGTATTGGCATGACCTGGATGATTCTATGCCTAGGCGGTGCAGTGGCTGCCGGTTATATCGGTATTGCCTACTTCAGTGTCAATCCCGCATTGGCTTCGGTGGTGAATCAAAACCCTGAAACGGTATTTATGGAGTTGACCAAAATCCTGTTTAATCCATGGATTGCCGGAATCATTCTGGCTGCTATCTTGGCGGCAATTATGAGCACCTTGAGCTGTCAGCTTCTGGTCTGCTCAACCACCCTGACCGAAGATTTATATAAGAGTTTCCTGCGTAAAAATGCTTCACAAAAAGAACTGATCTGGGTCGGTCGCGGCATGGTCTTGGTGATTGCCCTAATTGCCATTTCACTGGCGATTAATCCGAACAGTAAGGTTTTGGGTCTGGTGGCTTATGCCTGGGCGGGCTTTGGTGCTGCATTTGGCCCGCTGATTATCTTGTCGCTATTCTGGAAACGAATGACCCTCAACGGCGCAATTGTGGGTATGGTGGTTGGTGCCATGACTGTAATTGTCTGGAAAAATTATATGGGTGATACCGGTCTGTATGAGATCATTCCAGGCTTTATTCTGGCCACCCTCAGCATTATCATCGTCAGCCTGCTGGATAAAGCACCGAGTGCTGATGTGGTCAAACGCTTTGAAATGGCTAAAGCCGAGTATCAAAAAGAAATGGCTGAAATAGAAAAATAATCATCTTCTTACTTGAATATAAAAGGGACTTTTAAGTCCCTTTTATATTTCTTAGTTCATAGATAAAGTGCTTGCGAATTACTTGGCTTTTCCCGACATTTTCAGATGAATCCGCTGACTTTCTTTAATCACTTCCATCACCGGATAACTGCGCGTTTCTTTAATTCCGGGCAATTGCCACAAGATCTGACCAGAGATTTTGCGGAATTCATCCATATTGGCACAGCGGATTTTCACCACGAAATCAAAACCGCCACTGATCATATGACATTCGATAATTTCAGGAATCTGCCGCACAGCATGGGAAAATTCATCTAAAACATTCGGCGTGGTTTTATCCAGTAAAATTTCAACAAAGACCACAAAACCATTATTCAACATGACTGGATTGAGGCGCGCTTCGTAGCCCAGAATAAAACCTTCCCGGGTCAACTTTTGTACACGCGCCAAGGCTGCCGTAGGCGATAGATTAACCAGTTCAGCCAGTTTGATATTGGACAGCTTGGCATCGGATTGCAATAAACCCAGTATACGAATATCTATACGGTCAAGGTTCAAATAAGGACTTGGCATTAGAATTATTCTCTAAAAAAATAGAAAACTATAGTGAGATATTCGTCAAATATTCTGTGATTATAGATTAAAACTCATTCACATCAAAGAACTGATTGACGCAGTACAGGAAGTCACTATGCCAACCACTCTCCGCCCAGATTCAATTTTAGATTCAGCCCAGCACTCGAATTATATTGCTGAATTTAAACACAAAAACCAATACGAAGAACGTATTAATACGGCATGGCGTCGTGCTGAAACTGAATGCGTCGAAGAGTTATTGGCCCATAGTGAAATTTCTTCCGAAATAAGTGACAAGATTCAGGCGCTTGCCTTTGATCTCGCACATTCCTTACGTGAACGTAAAAGTTCCACTGGGAAAGCCGGTATTGTCCAAGGCTTATTGCAGGAATTTTCTTTATCCTCTCAGGAAGGCATTGCCCTAATGTGTCTGGCAGAAGCCTTGCTGCGGATTCCGGACAAAGCCACACGTGACCTACTGATTCGAGACAAAATCAATCAAGGTAACTGGAAAGAACATTTGGGCCAGAGCCAATTGATGTTTGTGAATGCAGCAGCCTGGGGACTGATGCTGACCGGCAAGCTGATGGAAACCCCACAGCAAAAAAGCCTGTCTAGCTTATTGACCGGTCTTTTGGCACGCAGTGGCCGCGGGATTATCCGTAAGGCTGTCGATGTTGCCATGCGCATGATGGGCGAGCAGTTTGTCACGGGTGAAACCATTGATGAAGCCCTGAAAAATGCCGAACCGTTGGAAGAAAAAGGCTTTCGCTATTCCTATGACATGCTGGGTGAAGCAGCACTGACCGATCTGGATGCTGAACGTTATTATCAGGATTATCAGCAAGCCATTCATGCCATTGGTCAATCTTCGCAGGATAAGGATGTTTATGACGGGCCTGGCATTTCTATCAAACTCTCTGCGCTGCACCCCCGTTATCAGCGTTCGCAAATGGATCGCGTGCATGATGAGCTCTATGCAAAAGTACTGAAACTCGCGGTCTTGGCCAAGCAATACAATATTGGTTTAAATATCGATGCTGAAGAAAGTGATCGCCTTGAGATTTCACTTGAACTGTTAGAACGCCTGTGTTTTGAACCACAATTACAGGACTGGAAAGGCATTGGCTTTGTGATTCAGGCCTATCAGAAACGCTGCTTCTATGTAGTGGATTACATCATTGATCTGGCGAAGCGCAGCCAGAAACGCTTGATGATTCGTCTGGTCAAAGGCGCATATTGGGACAGCGAAATCAAGAAAGCCCAAATTGATGGAATGTCAGATTATCCGGTATTTACTCGTAAGGTGCATACGGATCTGTCTTATATTGCTTGTGCGCGTAAGCTGTTGGCTGAACCGGATTATATCTACCCACAATTTGCCACTCACAATGCACAAACGGTAGCGACGATCTATCAGCTGGCACAACCTGAGCAGTATTATGCCGGCCAATATGAGTTCCAATGTCTGCATGGCATGGGCGAACCACTGTATGAAAATGTCGTGGGCGATCCATCGAAAAATAAACTCGGTGTACCATGCCGGATCTATGCGCCAGTCGGCAATCATGAAACCTTGCTGGCTTATCTGGTGCGCCGCTTACTGGAAAATGGTGCCAATACCTCCTTCGTCAATCGTATTGCTGACAAAACCTTGAAAATTGAAGATTTGATTGAAAATCCACAGCAAACCATTTTAAAGGCATCAAAACAAGAAGGCGTGATGGGTGCCAAGCATCCCCAGATTCCCTATCCGCAAGATCTTTATACCGATGCACGATTGAACTCTTCAGGACTCGATTTGGCCAATGATGCTGAAATCAGTATTTTAAATGAAGTCGCATCCAGTCTGGCAAATACGCAATTTCAGTCAGCTGCTATGGGAACGGCATTTAGCAGCGTGGATACGCCCCATGCAGTTCCAGTGATCAATCCAGCACACCATCAGGATGTGGTCGGCACAGTCTATGAAGCAACTTCTGAACAGGCCGAAATTGCACTCACTCAAGCAGTTAATGCACAAAGTTTCTGGGCCAATCTGCCAAAAAATGAGCGTGCTGCCTGCCTGAATAAAGCCGCAGAACTGATGGAACAGCGTTTGCTTCCGCTCATGGTTCTTCTTTCTCGCGAAGCAGGTAAAACCTATGCCAATGCGATTGCCGAAGTACGTGAGGCGGTAGATTTCTTGCGTTACTATGCAGCTCAAGTTTTGGATCTCAGTGACAACGTACAGATCCAGCCTTTAGGTACTGTACTATGTATCAGTCCATGGAACTTCCCGCTGGCGATTTTTACCGGTCAGATTTCAGCAGCGCTGGTCGCTGGCAATACCGTGATTGCCAAACCGGCTGAACAAACACCGCTCATTGCAGCACAAGCCGTACAGATTTTATGGGAAGCCGGCATTCCGCAGGATGTGTTACAGCTATTGCCGGGCCGTGGTGAAACTATTGGTGCACAGCTCAGTGCAGATCCACGTATTCAGGGCATCATGTTTACCGGTTCCACCGAGGTCGCTCAGATTCTGCAAAAAACCGTGGCAGAACGGCTAAACCAGCTTGGAGAAAGCGTCACCCTGATTGCTGAAACCGGCGGGCAAAACGCTATGATTGTGGATTCATCTGCACTAACTGAACAGGTAGTGTTGGATGTTGTGAGCTCTGCCTATGACAGTGCCGGTCAGCGCTGTTCTGCCCTGCGTGTCCTTTGTGTGCAAGAGGATAATCTGGAGGCTGTTCGCAACATGCTCAAAGGTGCCATGCAACAGTTGCGCGTTGGCAATCCGGTCTTGCTGAAAACCGATATTGGTCCAGTGATTGATGCAGAAGCCCAGCAAAATATCCAAAAGCATATTGAGCAGATGCGCAGCAAAGGTCATACAGTTCATCAGTTGATGTTTAATCAGGACCAGACTGAATTAACTCCAGGAACATTCATTGCACCAACCCTGATTGAACTGCCAAATCTGGATGATCTGGAACGTGAAGTGTTTGGCCCGGTACTGCATCTGATCAGCTATAAATATGGCGAACTGGAACAGTTGTTAGATCAGATCAACAGCAAGGGTTATGGCCTGACCATGGGCTTGCACACGCGTATTGATGAAACCATGCAAACCGTGATTGCACGAGCGGAAGTCGGCAACCTGTATATCAACCGCAATATCGTTGGTGCGGTCGTGGGCGTCCAGCCCTTTGGTGGCGAAGGTCTGTCTGGCACCGGCCCGAAAGCAGGTGGCCCGTTGTATATCTACCGTTTAATGCATCAAGTATCCGAGAAAAAACTGGCGCAGCCTTATGCAGTTCAAGCGGGTCCAGCACTTGTTGAAAATAAACTTGTTCAGGAGTTTAAAGTCTGGGTAGCTAAAACTTTCCCAACTTTATCTTTAAAAGCACCTATGCAAATTGCGACTGGTCAAAGCTTTAGCCTGCAAGGTCCAACCGGTGAGGAAAATCAGTACCTAATCTTGCCACGAGAAAGTGTTCTATCTTTGGCACACACGGAGCAAGACCAGATTCAGCAAATTCTGGCAATTTTATCGGTCGGCAGTCGTCCTGCATTCCTAGCTGACAATACTTTTATTCTGAAATATTTACCAACCATGCCAGCCGCGATCAGCAAGCAATTTAAAGTGGTCCGGGATATTGAAACAGGCGCGTTTGATGCCGTCCTGCATCATGGTGACACTGTTGAACTGATTGATTTGCAGAAACGCATTGCAGGCCGAAAAGGTGCAATTATTGGTATCACCCATTTAAGTTCGGGCAACTATGATATTCCGGTCGAGCGATTTGTGATTGAACGCGCGATCAGTATCAATACGGCGGCGGCAGGCGGTAATGCCAGCTTGATGACGATGGATAATCTCTAAATCAGTCCAATCATCTCAGCATTTTTAGCTTAAATCTTTCCTCTTGATGGCCAAACCTCTCTCCTCAGAAGGTTTGGTCTTTTTTATGCAGCTTTTAAAGCGGCTCGACTACAATAGGCTTAGGCAGATCGGCAATTTTTTGCTACCATTTGCGCTTTAAAATATTTGCGATTTCTTACTGCATATGACTTCATCTTATCAGCAACAACTTGAAGCCAAAATTGAACGCATCAGCGCTCAGTTTGCCGAATATCAACCACCTGCTTTAGAAGTATTCCAGTCTCCTGAAAAATATTTCCGCATGCGTGCTGAATTCCGGATCTGGCATACTGAAGATGATCTGTTTTATGCCATGTTCGAACGTGACGAAAACAACAATAAAAAAGTCATTCGTATTGATGAATTTCCAATTGCAGACCGCAGCATTAATGACTTGATGCCACAATTACTTGAAGCATTCAAGGCAGATGCCAATCTGGGTCATCGCCTGTTTGAAGTCCATTTTCTGGCAACTTTAAGTGGTCAAGTTCTGGTATCTCTGATTTATCACCGCAAGCTAGATGAAAGCTGGGAACCTGCCGCAAAAGTACTGGCGGAAAAGCTGAATATCAAACTGATTGGCCGTAGCCGTGGTCAGAAATTCGTCCTGACTGATGAATATGTGGTGGAAGAACTGTCTGTTTTTGATCGTCGCTATAAATATAAGCAGATCGAAAGCAGCTTCACCCAGCCCAATGCACAAGTTTGTCAAAAAATGCTGGAATGGGCATGTGATGCAGCAGAGCAATCAGATAAAGATTTGCTGGAACTCTACTGTGGTAATGGCAACTTCACTCTACCGCTTTCGACCAAATTCCGCCGTGTTTTAGCCACTGAATTAGCCAAATCTTCAGTTTATGCAGCTGAGTGGAATATTGAGCAGAACCAGATTGAAAATATTCAGGTTGCGCGTCTGTCTGCAGAAGAATTCACTCAAGCTTATAATGGCGAACGTGTTTTCCGTCGTTTGCAGGAAGCACAAATTGATATTTCGACTTATGATTTCGATACAGTATTTGTCGATCCACCACGTGCCGGTATTGATGATGAAACGCTGAAACTGTTACAGCGTTTCCAGCGTATTATTTACATTTCTTGCAATCCAGATACCTTATATGACAATCTGAAACAGTTGTCTCAAACGCATAAAATCAGCAAGTTCGCCATGTTTGACCAGTTCCCGTATACGCACCATGTTGAGACGGGTGTCTTGTTGGAAAAAGTATAAAGAATTTGTTTCAATTTATTATATTGTTACAAAAATGGAGCTTTTTGAAGCTCCATTTTTTATATTAAAAATCATATATTTAATAATAAATATTGACTTGTACAGCAAGAAATATCGTTAGACCTTCGGGCTTCCATCGGAAATTTTCAAGACTAACTGCTGCTTTTATCACATAGGTCCTATTGCTTTATTTATTTAATTGGCTATATTTCACTCTATGTTAGGTTGTTGTATGAAGGCTCTATGAGTTTTTGGCAAAAGTTGTTTTCTAATGAACAACACAATGAACACAAGAATCAAATTGCTTGTGTTGAAAATGATTGCTCTTGCAAGACGAATGAACAGCTTCTTGAAGCACTTTCTAAAGCCACTGATGAAGAAATCATCATCGGAATTAAAAAGGTTCTGGTATCTCGCGGCTATAGCCGTAAAGAACTGAATGAACTTCAGCACTTGCCATTGCAGTAATCGGCCAAGGTTACAGCCGTATAAAGAAAGCACTTGCGTAGTCAGGTGCTTTTTTTATGCTTGAAAGTTTATAGTTGAAGGGTTTGGTCTTCTCTATTTCAGCATAGTTTATTAACTCCAACTTTAAAACTTCAGAGATCAGGCAGGAAAACTCTAAACAACTCATTGATCCCCTTTGATTTGAAGAAATGTTAAGGCTTGCTTAGGCTATTTAAAACCTTTATCAGAAGAATATGTTCTAAATTCTGCTTTCTTTAAATCCCTTTAAATTTGGCTTAATAACTCTTCAATTCTGATCTGAAACTCAGGCAAGGCATCGATTAATTTAGCAAAACACAGTACACTTCCTATTAAACGAAAATGCTTTTTAAATGGTTTAATTCTGATATGCAACAGACTAAACGGTTTCCCATAGGCGCACACCTTATGGTTAAACATTTCGGTTATACCCATCATGGGATTTACGCCGGACGTGGTCGTGTCATTCATTATTCCGGCTTTGCGCATTTATTCAAGAAACGCCCCATTGAAATCACCTCGATTGAAAAATTCAGTCATGGCAAACCGATTCATATGCAGCATTATGACTCGGCAAAATATAAAGGTCGTAAAGTGGTGCGCCGCATGCGGTCCAGAATGCATGAAAATAACTATCATCTGATTATTAATAATTGCGAACATTTGTGTACCTGGGCCATTACCGGCGTAGAAAGCAGCCCGCAAGTGATTTATATGATGAATCGTCTGACCACGATTGGTTATATCAGCTCGATGATGAGTTTTATGAACAGCATGTTCCTGACCCTGACCACCACCAGTTTCGCATTGGCGCTGTACATCAAGAAGAAGCTCAGAGATAAAGCCAATCTGCGTTTGCAACAATACCGTGAATTGCAAGATCAGGCTAAAACTAAAGTGTCAGACCTGACCAATCTTAAACATCGTTAATTTAAAGCTCAGCCTGCTGATGATTTTTTGTGAGCAAGAAATTTTAAGTTCGTGTTTACATTTTGATGATGTCGATAAGGAATCAGGTTAAATAGCCTTTTCTGGCTTGAATCGCTTCAGGTAGTGCTTTACCTAAAGAGCTTAGGGTTTCCCGCTCGACCAGTCGTACAATTGAATCTAGCGGCAGATCGTTGTCCTGCAAGCCAAAGGGTTCTTCCAGCTCCGCACTGAGCTCGTCCAGCCCGAGTAGCATATAAGCAATCAATCCCACTAAAATTGGTGTCCACAGTCCCAAATTCGCCTGTAAACTGAAAGGTAAGATAAAGCAAAAAGAATAAACCGCACGATGCAACAGCACTGAATAAGAAAATGGCAACGGCGTTGACAAAATCCGGTCACAACCGGCCTGAATATCTCCCAAGGCCACAGTATGCTGATTCAGGTTATTATAAATAATATCGCTGATCTTGCCCTGTTTATATTGCTGTACCAGTTCTTTTTGCATCTGTTCCAGCACCCATTGTGATGGATTGATTTGCATCGGCAATTGCTCGAATGACTTAGGTTCAAAACCGGTAGTGGCTTGATAAGTCTGAATACTGGGCGTTTGCTGTCTCAACCGGTCACGTAATAGATGGGTAAACAACATCATGCGGTACAATAAGACTTCACGGGTTTGATCGTCCAGAACGTGGCTATCACGGCATAAATGACGCGTGGTGGCAATCAGCGCGCCCCAAAGTTTGCGCCCTTCCCACCAGCGATCATAGCAGGCTGTATTTCTAAAACTTAAAAAAATCGAGAGAATGACACCAAAAATGGTAAAGCCAATTGCCGGAACAGCAGGAAGGCTGACGAAATGCGCCTGACTCAAATACACCAGCAAAGCTGAAATAAAAACCACCAAGATTAATGCTGGCAGTACCTTGGGCAGAATCGTTCCCTGCCAGGCAAACAGTAAACCCAAACTATTATTCTTATCACGCACAATCATGCAATTTTCCCTACTGTATTGAAAAAGCCCAACCAGAGTTGGGCTTTTTACATTCTGACTTAAACCAGCTTATTTGCCTGGTTTAAAGCTGTCCTTAAGATCCAGAATACGGTTAAATACCGGTTTTTCGCTGGAATGATCATATTGATCTGCCACGAAATAACCTTCACGCTCAAACTGGAAACGATCCTCCGGCTGAGCTTGCGCTAATGCAGGCTCAATCACGGCCTGAACCACCTTCAATGATTCAGGGTTCAGGTTTGCCAAGAAGTCATCACCCACTTCTGGATCAGACTCCGTAAACAGACGGTCGTAAATACGCACTTCTGCAGGAACGCCTTTTGTCGCAGATACCCAGTGAATCACACCTTTGACCTTACGACCTTCAGGATTTTTACCTAAAGTTTCAGGATCAATCGAACATTTCAGTTCAACCACTTCACCATTTTCATCTTTAATGACTTCGTCACATTTGATGACATAGGCATGACGTAAACGGACTTCACCGCCTGGAATCAGACGTTTAAAGCCTTTTGGTGGCTCTTCTTCAAAGTCTTTACGATCAATAAACAGCTCGGTCGTCAATGGAATAACGCGCTCGCCCATATCGACATTCGGATGACGTGAATGGGTCAGGTCCATATCAGCTGGCAAGTTGGTTAAAGTCACTTTTAATGGATTTAACACGGCCATACCACGAGCGGCGGTATTTTCCAAAGATTGACGAATACAGTATTCCAGCATGGCTACATCGACGATACTGCCATCAACTTTCGATACACCAACACGTTGACAGAAATCACGCAGACCTTCAGGCGTGAAACCACGACGGCGCATACCCACTACAGTTGGCATACGTGGATCATCCCAGCCCTGAACATAGCCACCTTCAACCAGCTTACGCAATTTGCGTTTTGAGGTGATGGTATAGTCCACATTTAAACGGCTAGATTCGTACTGACGTGGCACGGATGGTGATTTAACTTTTGCCACTACCCAATCATAGAACGGACGGTGATCCTGGAATTCCAGGGTACACAGTGAATGGGTAATGCCTTCAATCGCATCAGAAAGTGGATGCGCATAGTCATACATTGGATAAATTTTCCATTTATCGCCAGTCTGATGGTGTTCAGAATGCAGGATACGATACAGAATCGGATCACGCATATGCACGTTCGGTGAAGTCATATCGATCTTGGCACGTAATACAGCCTGACCTTCTGCATATTCACCGCTGCGCATTTTCTCAAAACGCTCCAGGTTTTCTGCAACCGTTGCATCGCGTTGTGGCGAGTTTTTGCCTGGCTCAACGAAATTACCGCGGTTCAAACGGATCTCTTCAGGGCTTTGCAAATCCACATAGGCATCGCCCTGCTCAATCAGCTGAACTGCCCAGGTATAAAGTTGATCGAAATAGCTTGATGCATAACGCGGCTCGCCTTCCCATTGGAAACCCAGCCATTTCACATCATTGGCAATACCATCCACATATTCCTGCTCTTCGGCATCCGGGTTGGTATCGTCAAAACGCAGGTTACACACACCTTTAAATTCTTCAGCAATACCGAAGTTCAAGCAAATTGCTTTCACATGGCCAATATGTAAATAGCCATTCGGCTCAGGCGGAAAACGCGTCACCACCTGTTGAGTACGACCAGCGGCTAAATCATCAGTAATGACCTGACGTACAAAGTCCAAGCCTGGTTGTTGTTCTTGCTGCTGCACTGAATCGACTGCATTGTTCTTCTGGGTCGGGTTCTCGGGCAGAGATGTCACAACATCATTTGGCTTCATGATCAATCATTCACTTCTAAAGTTAAAAAGGGATTAACGAATATTTCATCGTACAAGTTGTACGTATATTCATTATCAAAGTTCCTTAGTTTAACTATAGGTGCTTAATCTCTCAACCGCTAACTACGGTATTTGATTTCAATTCACTCATTTTAAAAATTGAAAATACAGTAAGCTGCCCAAAACTAAAATATCAACGCTTTACGAAATCAGAAAATGATTCAATTCGCGCCTGTCTGGAATATAACGCCCTGTCTGGCAGCATTTGAAATGCCTTGATAAATCAACGTATAAATAAGGTATTATTTTTATGCTTTTAACAAAGAAAATAATGTTTTTACTTGCCTTGTCGATTGTAGTTTGCTTATGCTTCATTCATTCAGAAAAAACCATGGCACTCGTCCATGATCAGGAGATTACACAATGAGTTTTCCTCAAGTCGAATTAAACACCAATAAAGGTCGTATTGTTCTAGAACTCAATGCTGAAAAAGCACCTAAAACCGTAGCTAACTTTTTAGAATACGTACGTGACGGTTTTTATGACGGCGTAATTTTCCACCGTGTTATTGATGGTTTCATGATCCAAGGCGGCGGCATGGATGAAAACTTCAAAGAAAAAGCAACACGTGATGCAATCGAAAACGAAGCAGACAACGGCTTGACCAATGACGAAGGTACGATTGCAATGGCGCGTACTCAAGCACCGCATTCTGCTTCTGCTCAGTTCTTCATTAACGTGAAAAACAACTCATTCCTTAACCACTCTGGTAAAACTGCTCAAGGTTGGGGTTATGCCGTATTTGGTAAAGTCGTTGAAGGTATGGACGTTGTGAACGAAATCAAAAACGTACGTACTGGCAACCGTGGCTACCACGCTGACGTTCCTCTAGAAAACGTAGTAATCGAATCTGCAAAAATCATTTCTGAATAAAAAACGTCCTCTCCGTTCTTTTATGAGTTTTAAAGCAACGCTTTAAAACTGTGTAATGGAAAATCCCTCATATGAATGAGGGATCTAGAGAGGAATAAAAGGAAAAGATTCGTGACCTATCTGTTTATCTCAGATTTACATTTGTCACCTGATCACCCTCGACTTGTTCGGGGGTTTTTAGATTTATTAACTGAATATCAAAATCAAAATACCCAATTGTATATTCTGGGTGACTGGTTCAATGCCTGGATTGGTGATGACTATACCTCTCCATGGCTGGACGAAATTGTCACTGCATTAAAACAGTTTACTCAGGCTGGGAATCAGGTCTATTTTCAAGCCGGCAACCGGGATTTTGTCTTGGGAAGTAAATTTTTAGCTCGATTTGGCGGACAGCTTCTTCCCGAAATCGATCAGCTGATTATTGCCGGAACACGTTTTTGCCTGGAACATGGCGATGCACTATGTACCGATGATATTTCTTATCAGCGTTTTAAAAAAATTATTCGTCATCCCTGGCTACTGGGCTTCTTAAGAAAAACCCCGCTTTCATTTCGAACCAGACTGGCTAACCGCTTTCGTCAACAAAGCCATCAGGCACAACAGTTTAAAAGTTATGAAGTGATGGATGTCAACCCACATGCAGTTGAGCTGGCATTACAGGACGTAGATGTACTGATCCATGGTCATACACATCGCGCAGCTATTCATCAGTTAGCTAAGAAAAAAAGAATTGTACTGGGCGACTGGAAAGAAGACAGTGCTGAGATTCTGGAAATTCAGGAAGATCAAAATTTTGACACCCTGAAACTAAAAAAGTGGCGATATTAATCAGCCACTTTTTTACGATATTGATCTGCTTAACACAGACGATAAAGCTGGTTTACCCCAGTATAGAAACTTTTACCATCGAGATTGAACTGAAATTCCTCACCCGTTGGCAATTGAATCATTTTACCGACTTCAACCCAGATAAAACCGTCCATTGTATTTTGCTTACGCTTTAATGGAACCAGTTTCACGTTAATTTCATTGCCATCAGCGGCAGTGGCAATATGCCATTCATTGATTTTGATCAAAATATTTACTCACACGATATGAGCTTTTTGTGACTATATGGAGAGAGATTAATAACAACCTAGTTTACATAATAGTTCTATGGTTAGTAGATCTTATTTGAGTTCAAATACTTGAACTGAAAAGTACATCACAATCAGCTTAAAATAATAATAGAAGCAAGAACAGTACTTGCTTGAAGTGCAACCAGTGTAAGCTATTTATCTAGCAAAAGCAAAATTACATTGTAATGACAATAGAATGGGATTTTTAAGAACTTTTCTCATGCTTTGTTAATTTTTAGGCTTTTAACTCTTATTATCTAAAATTCATTTTAATGTTATTTCATTTATATTTATAAACAAAACCTGTCTTTAAATACTTGAAAATCAATATTAGAGACATGAAACTCAGTGCGAGGTACAACAAGTTCCACTCTCCTGTCTTTTGATAATTAAGGATTAAAAGAATAGCATTTAAGGCTGCAAACAGTACGTGAATCATAAAAGAGCTTGTTGCGCTCGTCTAGTTCTTTGCTGACGTTTATTCTTTAAGGTGTTCTGCTGTTTTTGTAAAAATTGTTCTACTTCTTGATGGTTCATTATGATTTTCTTATAGTTGAATGAATAGCTCATCCCCCAACAATTTCTGGTTAAAAATAAACCAAATATCCAGTTAAGCTATTCATTCAGAATCTCTTGTTGATTAATAACCGCTAGTCGGATTAATCACATTGATATCCTTTTTATATTTCCCCAATAGATCACGCAAGGAATTCATCAAAACACTGGTATCTACGCCCACTGCTACAAACTCAGTGCCAAGTTCGATATATTTTTGCGTCACTTCATGCTGGGTTGACAGAATTCCTGCAGCTTTGCCTGCAGAACGAATCCGCTGGATTGCATCAATTACAGCTTTTTGTACTTCAGGATGATTCGGATCACCTTGATAACCCATAGTGGCAGATAGATCAACGGCGCCAATAAACACGCCATCAATCCCGTCGATCTGAAGAATAGCATCCAGATTTTCAAGTCCTGTGACCGATTCAATCTGGATTAATAAACAGATTTCTTCATGTGCCGTCTGATAATAATTTGGAATGCTGTTCCAGCGGGTGGCACGTGCCAGTGCAGCACCAACGCCACGAATTCCTTCAGGCGGATAACGGACTGCCCTGACCATGAGTTCGGCCTGTTCCACGGTTTCTACCATCGGAATCAACAGCGTTTGCGCGCCGATATCGAGGAGTTGCTTGATCAGTTGTACGCTGCCAATGGGCGGTCGTACCACTGCTTGCGAGGGATAAGCAGCAATACTTTGCAGTTGCGACAAGGTGGTTCTCAAATCACTGGGCGCATGCTCACCATCAATCAGCAGCCAGTCATAACCTGCATTTGCCGCAATCTCGGTTCCATAGGCATCCGCCAGTCCAATCCATAAGCCGATTTGCTGCTGGGTTTTCAGTTTGTGTTTAAAATAATTGGTGACTTGCATCCGCTAACCTATTTGCATGTTGCCGGCGATGTCTCTTATTAAACGCTTCTCGCTTAAAAGTGCCAATAGACAAAAACTGGGTTTTAATCTGATTTAACTCTAAGTTTTGCTTGAATCCAGCTCAAGATCATCTCAAAACAGGCTTTGCCTGATGCTTTTTTATTGTAATAATCGGAGGATGTGAAAAATGTATATATTTAAAACTTCTACTCGCTGTTTATTTAAAAAGATTGGAGTCCATTGATGGATTTACTCAAGATCACACAGACCCGCTATACCACTAAAGCCTATGATCCTAGCAAGAAAATCCCGGCAGAACAGTTCGAGCGCCTATTAGAAATTTTGCGTCTGGCACCCTCTTCAATCAATATTCAGCCTTGGCATTTTTTTATTGCCGATCATGAGGCAGCCAAACAGCGCATTGCCAAAGCCTTGGTCGGTACTTATGCCTACAATGCACCCAAAGTTCTGGATTCATCCCATACCATTTTATTCTGCACCAAAGCCGATATTAATGAGTTGCATCTGGAAAACTTATTGAACCGCGATGATCTCAGTGGCCGATTTAAAGATGAATCCGCCAAGGAAGGTCAGAAAAACACCCGTGCAGGTTATATTCATTATTATCGTAATGAAAAAGGTGATATTCAGCGTTGGGCTGAAAACCAGACCTTTATTGCACTCGGTCAAATGCTCTTGGCTGCCGGAATTGAAGGTGTCGATGCCACACCAATTGGCGGCTTTGATGAAGAGATAATTAGTGAAGAATTACAACTCGCAGAACAGGGCTTGATCCCCTCTGTATTGCTGACTTTAGGCTATCGTAGTGAAAATGATTTCAATGCCAAACTGCCTAAATCACGTCTTGCCGCTGAAGATATTTTCACCAAACTGTAAGGAATTTATGCTATAAAAGGGGGCAAGCGCCCCTTTCCATATCAATTCGGGCCTATTTTTTGCTTTATTTAATTTACCATCTAATAGAATAACAATAGAGGTCATCTATGTCGCTCCTTACATCCAAATCCCTGAAATTTGAATGTCATCATTGCGATAAAATTTATCTCCAGCACTATAAAGATCAGCAGCATCGTTATCCGCATTGTCCAGACTGCCAACAGTCCGGTTTATTGCTTGGACTGGCCGAAGCAGGTGACCTGCTCCGACATCCGATTGAATTTGCATCCTCTTATGTCAAGCAGACATTGCATAAGCTAGGCAAATCACACTAGTCAAGCCTAGCAGTAATCCTAGAGTACTTGCAGGTTTGAGCCGTTCTTTAAAGAATACCAAACCTGCTATCACACCAAATACCACCACCAGAATATTCATGCCAGCAAAGACGATCGCAGGTGAATCCTTAAGCAGCATATGGGCTTTGACATAGAAAGCAATATTGGCAAAATTCAGGAAACCCAATAACAGACCAGCGCCGATATTCTGCATCGAGCCCAAGCTTTTATATTTGATTAACAGATAGCCCATCGAAATGATCAGGGCACAAACAAACATTAGATTCAGCGCCACCGCGAATTGGAGGCCCAGACTGGTTGTATATTTCAACAATACATCAATCAGTGCATAACCGACCCAGACCAAGCCCAGATACAACATTCCCTGACTGCCCTGTCCTGTACTTTGTCGATGTGAAAACAGGATGCACAGCACTGCTCCAATACCTAAAGCGATCCCAAGTATTTTCAGCTGATTAAACTGTTCCTGAAAAATAAAATAGGCTGCAGCCAGTGACAAAACTACAGAAAGTCGCTGGGCAATTTCGGTTTTTAAAATTCCAGCCGTTTGCAAAGCCTTGGCCAAAAACAGAAATACGCTCGGAAGCAAAATACCCAGAGCCAGAATAAGCAACCAAGGCGTCTGAGACATTGAAATATGCTGAATATCAGGCTTAAACCAGAAAAAACACAAGAGACTGGCTGTCATATAGTTCCAGCTAATCATGTGTATCGGACTCAAGCCCTTATTTTTGGCGACTTTTAATAATATTGAGACCGCAACGCTGCATAGCGCTGCTGCGAAAATCAGTTCCATATGCTGCTCTTATTCTTGATATTTATGAGTCTACAAAAAAGCCCACATTTGCAGTGGGCTTTTTTTATAAATGATTCACTGGGAATTATTTATAGTGTGACACCATTTTCTCTAAAGAAATTGGGCGAATCTTGTCTGCATTACCTGCAGTACCGAAAGCTTCATAACGATCGATACAGATTTGCTTCATTGCATCTACAGTTGCGCTGAAGAATTTACGAGGATCGAATTCGCTTGGTTTTTCTGCCATCATACGACGCATTGCACCGGTAGATGCTAAACGCAAGTCAGTATCGATGTTAATCTTGCGCACGCCGTGTTTGATCGCTTCAACCAGCTGTTCAACCGGAACACCGTAAGTTTCCTTGATGTCGCCGCCATACTGGTTAATCACTGCCAACCATTCTTGTGGCACAGAGCTTGAACCGTGCATGACAAGATGTGTGTTTGGAAGTGCTGCGTGAATTTCTTTAATGCGGTCAATCGCAAGAATATCACCTGTAGGTGGACGCGTGAACTTGTACGCACCGTGTGAAGTACCTACTGCAATTGCAAGCGCATCAACATTGGTATCAGCAACGAAGCTACGCGCTTCTTCAACTGAAGTCAGGAGTTGAGAATGATCCAGTACGCCTTCTGCGCCTACGCCATCTTCTTCACCCGCCATACCTGTTTCAAGGCTACCCAAACAACCGATTTCACCTTCAACAGATACGCCACACGCATGTGCCATTTGAACTGTACGGCGAGTCACATCAACGTTATATTCATATGAAGTTGGTGTTTTACCGTCTTCACCCAGTGAACCGTCCATCATTACTGATGAAAAGCCTAACTGGATTGAACGTTGACAAATGTCAGGGCTCGTACCGTGGTCTTGATGCATTACCACTGGAATATGTGGCCATTCTTCAATTGCAGCCAAAATTAGGTGACGCAAGAACGGAGCGCCTGCATATTTACGCGCACCCGCAGATGCTTGTACGATAACAGGTGAATTGGTTGCATCTGCTGCAAGCATAATTGCACGCATTTGTTCTAAGTTGTTTACGTTAAATGCTGGTACGCCGTAAGCATGTTCGCCGGCGTGATCCAAGAGCTGGCGCAATGAAATAAGAGCCATAATATCCTCCCAGTGAATGCCCCATATTCTACATGTTCAAAGGTTTCAATTCAGCAACAAATAACACTATTTAAAAAAAATCCCTGCATTTGCAGGGATTTTGTGTCACATTAACCGGATTAAGGTGCTACAGGCTCTGAAGTCGCAGCAACTGACTCGTCTGCAGTCGCTTCGTCGGCTGGCGCATTGGCAACTTCAGCTGGAATATCGGTATTTTTTTCATCTAAAATTGGCTGGTCAATGGCATCAATGGCAGCTTGCTGTTCTGGAGTTACAGCCTGATCTGCCACGGCTGCCGAGCTTTCTGCTTCAGCTTCTGGTGCACTTTCCTGTTTTGCACACGCAGTCAATGCCAGAGATGCTGCTAATAATACTGCAATAGTTAACTGTTTCTTCATCACGTATTCTCGTCATTTGGTGATTTAATGACTGCATCTTATGACAGATTTATTGCATTTTAATGACGAAGCCATGAAGGGTAAATTTTCACTGTCAAAAAAATGACATAAAAAAAGCTGGCACTGGGCCAGCTTTTTAGCTTAGGACATACAATTAAGCACGTTCTAGAAGTACTGCAACAGCAGGAAGGGTTTTACCTTCAACGAATTCAAGGAATGCACCGCCACCCGTCGAGATATAACCAATTTTGTCAGCCACTTCATATTTATCAATCGCAGCAAGTGTATCCCCACCGCCCGCAATCGAAAAACCTTCAGATTCAGCAATCGCTAAAGATAAAGTTTTAGTACCTTCACCGAATTGATCTACTTCAAATACGCCGACTGGGCCATTCCAAAGAATGGTTTTAGAGGTTTTCAGGATTTCTGCAAATGCTTTCGCAGTTTCCGGGCCTACATCCAGAATCATGTCGTTATCAGCAACATCTGCAACGTTTTTCACCGTTGCTTTTGCAGCAGCCAATGAACCCAGGAAGTCTTCAAAGTTAATTTCAGAGGCATCTGCAACCACAACGTCAGTAGGAAGTGGAACTGCTACTTTTGCAGCAATGGCTTTTGCCGTATCGATCAGATCCTTTTCACACAATGATTTGCCCACGTTATAACCGGCCGCAGCAAGGAACGTGTTGGCAATACCACCACCGACGATCAATTGATCACAAATGTCAGAAAGTGAGGTTAAAACGTCCAGCTTGGTAGAGACTTTAGAACCTGCAACAATCGCCACCATTGGCTTTTCAGGGGTTTGCAGTGCACGACCAAGCGCATCAAGTTCAGCTGCCAGTAAAGGACCTGCAGCTGCAACTTTAGCCAGACGCGCTACGCCTTCAGTAGATGCTTCTGCACGGTGTGCTGTACCAAAGGCATCCATCACGAATACATCACACAATGCTGCATATTTTGCTGCAAGTTCAGGATTGTTTTTCTTCTCGCCGACGTTAAAACGGCAATTTTCCAGTAGAACCACCTGGCCTGGCTGAACATCAACGCCATCTAAATAGTCAGTAAACAGTTTCACTTCTTGGCCCAAAGCTTCAGTCAAGTAAGCCGCTACAGGAGCAAGTGACTGTTCAGCTTTAGGCTCACCTTCAACCGGACGACCCAGATGAGAATACACCATGACTGCAGCGCCTTTTTCTAGTGCTGCTTTAATCGTTGGCAATGCTGCACGAAGACGCGCATCGCTGGTGATCACACCATTTTTAACAGGAACGTTTAAATCTTCACGGATCAGAACACGTTTACCTGCTAAATCGAGGTCAGTCATACGCTGAAAGTTCATGTAGAGCTCACTTTATAGATATTAAAACCAGGCGATTTTAAATGATTATGCAGAAAAAGGTTAGCATCTTTTGCAGAAAACATTATGAATGCCAAAGTTTTGTTATGATAGAAAAAAGCCTCTTTTAGATTCAGTCCCTATGTCGATACATCCTGATCCAAATCTTAACCGTTTGAACGTGTTAGGTGAGCCTTTGTCCAGCTGTTGCTTCGATCCGATTACCGGTTATTTCCGCAATGGCTTTTGCCATACTGCGACCACCGATCTGGGCCAGCACACGGTATGCGCACAAATGACTTCAGAATTTCTGAATTTTTCTCAAAAAGTCGGTAATGACCTGATTACGCCTTTGCCCGAACTGGACTTCCCGGGCCTGCAACCGGGCGATTTCTGGTGTATCTGCGTAACGCGCTGGGTAGAAGCCTATGAAGCAGGTCAGGCGCCACCGATCAAGCTGCAAGCCTGCCACAAAGCTGTTCTGGCTTATGTACCGTTAAATATTCTTGAGGAATATGCTGTCTAATGAATTCTGCACAGATTATCTTGGCATCATCCAGTCAAACCCGCAAAGCGCTGATGGATCGTCTGCATATTGATTACATTTCCATGGTACCGGATATCGATGAATCTCCTCGTGGGGAAAATCACGCAGATGATCTGGCACAACGACTGGCTTTCGAGAAAGCCAGATATATTGCCGAACAGAATCCTGAAGCGATTGTGATCGGCTCGGATCAGGTGGCATGGCGTGAAGGTGCACCGGATATTTTTATTGGCAAACCGTTAACGACTGAAAAAGCTATTCGCCAGCTGCAAGCCAATTCGGATAAGATTGTCTATTTCAGTACGGCGCTCAGTGTGCAGCAACAATCGACGGGTTTCGAGCAAACGCTGATCGAACACTATAAAGTCAAGTTTCGTAAACTTTCTCAGGCCGAAATCGAGCGCTATGTCGAAATTGAACAGCCGTTACATTGTGCAGGCAGTTTCAAATGTGAAAGCCTCGGTATTAGCTTGTTTGAAGAAATGATCGGACAAGATCAGACCACGCTGATGGGCATGCCGATGATCAAGCTCTGTCATATTCTTCGTGAATTAAAAATTTTGGTTCCTTAATCTCCCATTTAAATTCAGGCTGTAATCTATGTCTCAACCTTTAGACGTATTAGGCGGTATTACCGCTGAACAATTCCTTAGCGAATACTGGCAAAAGAAACCTTTACTGGTGCGTAATGCGATGCCTGAAATCGCCAGTTTGCTTGAACCCAATGATGTGATGGAACTTGCGCTTGAAGAACATGTCACTGCCCGCCTCATCAAGCAGAAAGATCGTGATCCGAATCAATGGAACGTGAAATCTTCGCCTTTACTCAAAGCAGATTTCCAGAAAATGCCAAAACTCTGGACACTTTTGGTTCAGGCTGTAGATCACTATTCATTTGACCTGTCGGCGCTTTGGAAAAAATTCCCGTTTATTCCACAATGGCGTCGCGATGACATTATGGTGTCTTATGCTCCACAAGGCGGTTCAGTCGGCAAACATTTCGACTTCTATGATGTATTTCTGGTACAAGGCCATGGCCACCGTCGCTGGCAGCTTGGGCAAATGTGTGATGCCGAAACGGCATTCGTTCCAGGTCAACCACTTAAATTATTACCTGAAATAGAAGTGAACTTTGATGAAGTGCTGGCACCTGGCGACTTGCTCTATGTGCCGCCTGGTCTGGCTCATTACGGCGTGGCTGAAGATGACTGCCTGACTTATTCATTCGGTTTCCGCATGCCAAATATCAGTGACATGATGGATCGTGTCGGGGATAAATTCTCTGAAAATGAAACGCTGCGTAACCCATTGCTGGATATCATCCGTGATCAAGTCGGTGCTATCGGTGAAGTGAGCAGCAATGAGCTGGAATATCTGAAAGAACACATCATGCAGCAACTGCATAATTCCAATGTTCTCGAAGATGCCATCATGAGCTTGATGTCCGAACCTAAATATCCTGAAAACCTGCCTGAAGCAGAAGAAATCGGTACAGGTGATCTGGAAGAAGCACTCGATCAGGGCTATAGCCTGATGCTCGAACCTGCGTCACGCCTGCTTTATACTGAAACGGACGGCGACGTTCTGTTCTGGGCAAATGGTGAGGGTGTGTGCATCTCTGAGACATTTACCGCAAAACTCAAACAGCTTGCAGATGGTGAAGCCATATTGCTCGATGAAAATTTCGCTGATGAAGATATTCTGGAAGATGTTGCGGCCTTATTAAATGAAGCAGTATTGATGCTGGTTCCACCGCCAGAAGACGAGTAATCTTTCCACGGTTCTATTTAGGCAATAATTTTTAAGAGGATCACATGATCCTCTTTTTTATTTTTAGAGTCTAGAATTCTAACTAATTAAGGCTGATACAGCTCTAATACAACACGAATCAGCGTATCTCCTTGTTCAGATTCAATCTGGAACAATCCTCCCATGCGCTCAACCCGCATTTTCATGCTGCGCATTCCAATACTCAGACCATTTTTTTGCACCATGTCAGCATCGAAACCGATGCCATTATCCTGAATGCTTAAAGTAAGCTGATGTGGCTGGGAATATTCCAGACTGACTTTTACCTGACTGGCCTGACTATGCTTAATGATATTGGTCAGACTTTCTTCGACTACTCGGATCAAGGTCAAACACTGTAATGCCGTCGGTTCACGCTGCCAGACTTTTGGAAATGACCATTCAACTACAATCTCCATTTCTTCCATCAACTGGGTAAAACGATAGCGTACCGGTGCGATCCAGAGTACCGGCGTTTGTGGGACTTTATTTTCAATAGATGAACCACTGTCAATGATTTGTCTGAGATCATCTCTGAGCAGTTTCAGCATGGAAAGAAACTGCTGTTTAGAAACTGTTTCGCTACTTTGATCTACCAGAATCATGGAACGGACAATAGACCCTCCCAACCCGTCATGCAGTTCATGTGACAGATTAATCCGCTCTTGCAGACGAACATTCGTCAGCTCCAATTGATGTTTATCGCTCAGGCTTTTATTCAGGTCAGCACTGACCTGCTGGACTTTACGTTCTAACTGGGTATTAAATTTTTCGATTTTCCTGACATTACGATTCAGGCGTGTACCCATAATCAGCACGACAAACAAGGTAATAATTGGTGAGGTATAGGGAGATAAAGGTGAAAACTCATTGACCTTGGTTTGGTTCAACATGATCAGGTCAATGATTACACACAGCAGAATCCCCCAGAGACACAAGGTCAGGAAGAGATATTCTCCATTTCGGGTTCTGATGGCCTGATAGCTGATATACACAGTACAACTAACAAAGAACAATACATAGAAGATAAACACTCCACCTAGCACATGCTCCAGATAATTCAAGGGACTGATCATCACCAGTAGGCTGGACAGAACGCTGACCAGAATAAATCCTCGCTCCAACTGCTTAAATTTCTGTTTTACAAAGCGGATCAGATACAGACAGAAACAATGGATATAAGCAATAAAAAAAAGCATATTGGCTTTAGCTGCCGAAATCGTGGAGCGAAATGGAAAATTTTCTGTAGTCAAGACATTGGAAATAAACAGAATCCACAACAGTGAACTGAGTGCCAGCCAGCCAAAAGTGGTTTCTGAACGCCGGAATAACCAGATAATGAAACAGATCAGCCCAATCGTGGCAGAGAAAATCATATTGATCTGGAATACGGTACGGCGATCCCAGATTTTTTCCAAATACTGCTGGCTATTCACCAACACATTATTAAACTGAATATTGCCCAGGCCCGCGCTTTGGAAACTGTAGCCATTTACATAAATCAGGATTTCATTACTGTCTTTACGCAAACCGCTAATCGGGAAAACCCAGTAACGCGGCATATTCCAGCTTTTCGACAAGGGCTCTTGCAAGTTCCGGTCAGACCAAAGCAAGTCACCATTCAGGAACACGGCACCTGCCGAATTAATATAATCAATAGAAAAGGCAACCGGTTCTGCAAGACGAATATTGTCCTGACATGACCAACGCCAGACAATCTTGTACCAGGCACCCCCATGATAATTCTTCCAGTTATTCTGCCAGTTATCCGGCAAACGTACGCTTTGCCAGCCCGATGTCGGCATCTCGGTAGGACCCTGAGCCTGAACCTTCTGAATATATTCGATCTTCACCTGACAAAGATCATTAATCTGAAAATGGTTTTGTGCCTGACTGATACTACAGAACAAGCAAAGCCAGCTGCACAGGACAAAAACACCGATCCATTTCAATCGCTGCCGTTTGCTGCTTCTGGAACAGGCAGATGACATTACAGAATTCCCAGATGCCGTGCGGTACTGACCGCCTTGGTACGTTTACTGACCGAGAGTTTGCGGTAAATATGCTTGATATGACTTTCGACGGTATAGCGTGATACACAGAGCTGCTCGGCAATTTCACGATTACTCAGACCTTGCGCAACCAAGGACAGGATTTCCTGCTCCCGCTGTGTGAGCGTTTCCTGATCCGCAGCTGGCCTGTTCTGTTCTACTGTTCCTGAAATGGTGGGAATAGAAATCTGTTTTAAAATTTCACGGGCAACAAAGGGATCAATCGGTGCACCGCCACGCAAAATACTGCGAATAGCCAAGGCGACTTCAACATTATCCCGTTCTTTCAGCACATAACCGGTCGCACCGGCCTGAATTGCCCTAAACAGGCTATCTTGGGTACTCCAGGCAGACACCACCAGAATCAACGCTTGTGCGTCCTGTTCGCGGATTTTTTCAATAATTGAAATCCCACTTCCATCTGGCAACCCCAAATCTACTAAGGCCAGTGCAATCGGCTGTTGCTGAACTATGGAATATGCTTCTTTAACCGTGTTGGCAAATAGCAGAACGTCTTCGTTATAACCTAGATTGGTTAATATAATTTTTAAACGGCGCTGAATGACATATTCATCTTCAACGATTAATACAGGTACTGGCAAGACTGCCTCTGGTGCTGTCATAAGCACGCCCCTTATATTTATTGTTATGCCCCATTGAAGATTAAAATATAAACAAAAAAGCTCTAAAAATCATGATTTTTTTCATTTATTTATAAGATTTGGTTTTATGCGCATTAGAGACACATAATATCTCTCACACTAAACACAAATATAATATCTCTCACACTAAACACAAATAAAAAAATGCCATCCGTTAATAAGATGACAGTTCTAGATAGAAAATCTTTGAAGTTACGCAAGTTTCCTACTTTAAGCAGTGAAGTATTGCTGTTTTAAATATTTCACAATCTCAGCCGATTCAAACATGCTCACCCCTGTATTTGGATCGACCAGATAAGGCAGCTGAATCGTATTTCCCATCATTTTAAACAACTGTTCACGTTTACCACCCGCAAGCGGTTCATATTTCCCCGGTTTTAAACGTAACTTGGCTGGTCCATAATCCTGCCAACGTTCTTTGGCCACATTATGAAAAACAAAGGGAATTTCAAGCTCTGACAGAACACCACGTACCACCCGGACAAAAGGACTAGCTTCAAAACCCCATAATTCCAATAGCTGTTCCGGTGCCGGACGATCAAGCACCTGTTTATTGACCCAGACTCCGCGAGCGCCATTAATAATTGTTCCGGCAAAAGCAGCGACTGGAATTTTCGGATAAGTTGCATATTTCTTTGGCGTTTTGCCACTTTTGCCATAATGCTTGAATAGATGATGGATAATATCCTGCGACTCATACATCTGATCGCCTGTATTTTCATCTACTAAAAATGGAAAGCGGGTCTTGCCGCCCAACTGTTTTACGGCCGGACGATATTTCGTACCACCCTTAGGGCACGGATAGACTTCATAATCCAGATTGAGTAAGGTCAGCACTTCACGCACTCGACGACAAAAAGGTGAACCTTCAAATTCATAGAGCTTGATTGATTTTTCAGGCTGATTCGGAAATGGCGTTCCGACCATGCCACGTCCCCCTTGGGCGACTGAAGAGGCTAAGGCTTGTGCGACTTTAATTTGATGACTCAACATAGTATTTTCCTATTTTTGTTTTATATGAATGAAAGACAGAATCTAGGCATCCTGTCTTTCAGGGTACAGATGAGTTTTGTTGTTATTCTTGCATGCAGAAATGCAGATTTCAGCCGATTAAGCCACTAATGCTGTTTTAGACACCACAATACCATTATTGTCTGCATAAACATACTCGCCTGCATTAAACGTGACACCACCAAAACAGAGAGAGATATCAACTTCACCCACACCCTTGCGGTTGCTCTTTTGCGGAATAGCCGCCAATGCATGCACACCAAGATCAAGTTCAGCAATCGCATCGACATCACGGACGCAACCGTAAATAATCACGCCATTCCAGTGATTTTTTACCGCTGATTCTGCAATCAGGTCACCCATCAAGGCACAGCGCATCGATGCACCACCATCTACGACCAGGACCTTGCCTGTTCCATCTGTGGCCAACAACTCTTTCACCCGCGAGTTATCTTCAAAACATTTTACTGTCACAATCTGACCGCCAAAGGTTTTGCGCGCCCCATAACTCTTGAAAAATTTACCGTCCAGGCAAGGTGTCACTACCTGAAGCTCTAGTTCTGGATGATCATCTAACAAGTCACAGGTGACAAATGCTGCTGTAGACACGGTGTTTTCCCCTCATTTCATTTTTTGTATGCGTAAATTATCATAAATTTCAAATTTTACCGTCTGAGTTAGCGCGGCCTCGACCATAGTATGAGCCACCTGCTCGGCTGTCACTGGCTTATACGCAAAACTATCCGGAATAAAACGCGATACTTTGTGGTAAACCTGCTGCGCGATATCTTCCAAAAAACGCTGCTCTGGACGTTCACCAATGAGCAATGAAGGTCGAATCAGGCTGATTCTGTCCAGAGTCAATGTTTGTACATATTCTTCCAGCTCACCTTTGACCCGATTATAGTAAAAATGAGATTGTGGATCGGCACCCATTGCACTCAGCAACAGGTAATGCGCTGAAGTTTGTTGTAACAGCTCTGCAAAGTGAGCATTTATGGTATAGTCAATACTATAAAATGCCTGTTTGGATCCGGCCTTTTTCATGGTGCTGCCCAGGCAGCTAAAACCATGGCTATGCTTGCTGACATCCTGATCATTCAACATCAGGAAATCTTCCAGTACCAGTTGTTGAACTTTATCCAAAGCATCCAGATCATTTTGATGTTTTCTGACCACTGCAGTAATCTGCTGGCAAGTCGGCTCATCTTGCAAACGTTTTATCAGTTGTTTTCCCACCAAGCCGGTGGCACCTATCACGATGGGATGAGTCAGTGATTTAGTCATTTTTTATACGATCTCCTAGGTGGAATACTAATCTAACGTTTTCTTTAGAATTTTTCTGCATCTAAAATGTTGTCAAAGCATGTCAAGACTTGACTTCGGTGCTTAGTTTAATCAAAATATGGCACTTGTTTACGGGCTGGTGATAATTCCTCTGATGTTGGTTTTCAGTTGAGTTTCAGCCCGCCCAGACCAATCTATTTCAAGGAGTGCACGAGTGGCAAACTCTGCTCAAGCTAAAAAACGTGCTCGTCAAAACGTTAAAGCACGCAAACACAACGCAAGCTTGCGTTCTATGGTTCGTACCTATCTTAAACGTACATTAGCTGCTATCAGCACTAATGACTATGCTGTTGCTACTGAAGCGTACAAATCGCTTGTTCCAGTAATCGACCGTATGGCTGACAAAGGCATCATCCATAAAAACAAAGCAGCTCGTCATAAGAGCCGCTTGAACGCGCAAGTTAAAGCACTAGCTTCTAACTAATCGCAAATGAAAAAAGCCCTTTTTAGGGCTTTTTTTGTGCCTGAAATTTAAAGAAATCAGAAAAACAATCCGTTTAGATGCCCCTCATCTAGCCGATACGATGAGATAAAAAACTGATTCGCCCCCTTTTTAGATTATTGATCTTTATCCATAGAAGATGGCGAAGTGGTTTTATCCTGTTTCGTATTGTCAGTGTCCCGCTTTTGACATGCGGTTAAACCCAGAATCGCGATCAGGCTAAAAATTGTGATAATTTTCATAGTTTTTCCTCAAGATGAATATTTCTATATTTATTAAGCATAGATAATTTTTATACTTACATTATTGAATTTTCACCCTATAAATGTAAAAGAAGCAGTTTAGAATTTATTTTTATCGTTTTAGCCTGACTTTTATTGAATGATCAATATGAAAGGCCACATCCTTTTTATAATTTTTAACTCCCCAATAAAAAAACTCAATTGCTTCGAACAATTGAGTTTTGAATAGATCAACTTGATTTAAGAAAGTTGGGAACGTTTAAAATCGGCAATATCCAGTTCGTGTACCTGTCCGCGCCAGATCCATTTCAGTTTGGATTCCAGGAATACATCACCTTCAAACCAGACAAACAGACCTTCCATCATTTTTGGCCAGTCTTCCCGACTGACATCCTGACGCCCTGACATCACTGCAATCATCGCTGCCAAAATGGTGTCGTGACTAACGGCCAAACTTAGCCCATATTTATTTTGTGGATGGGTGTTGTAAATCAGTTCTAGTACATCCACTACGCCATGAATCGGCTGTTTCATCCCCGGCAAGGCATTATTGACAAAACTGTTAATAAAACCGAGCGCACCTTGCTTGGCAAAATAAGGCCCTGCTTTTTGAATATCCAGCACAAAGCTGCCAGGCTCCACTAGAAGTCCCTGTTCAATAATTTCAATACGATGGGTATTCTGCTCAGGGGTAACCGCATCTGCCCCCTCAATCATCAATGCAGCGGTATCAATACAACGCTGAATCGGACTTGAAATACAGTGATGAATCACACGATCGGTTTGATCAGCCAGATAAGCACCCCATTCCTGCGCCAGATCCCGCCCCTGATTGGTCAGTTGCAGATCATAGCCTGCCAAACCCTGCCCCGGAACCTCCTCACGAATCGAATGCCGTGTGAATAAGGTGACAGGCGTTTGTACATCGGGCAATAAATCAATTGCACTCAACATACTCGGTGGAAGCAGTTTCAGGGACACGTTACAGCCAACTCTGGATTGGTAATAGGTTAAGCACCACTATAACACGCTCAGAATTTTGCTCAATGCTCGGCCTGCATGTCAGAAACCGCCTGCAATGCAATAATTTTCATATCATTATTCTTATAAGCAATGAATCCGCCATTCAGCAAAGTATCCCGATGATTATAAATAAATGGACGGCCTTCTAAATCGACCAGACCACCACCAATCCGTTCGAGCATACATTGACCAGCGCTGGTATCCCATTCCGAGGTCGGATGAAAACGTGGATAGATATCCACCTGATCTTCCAGCATCATGCAAAATTTATAAGCGCTGCCCGCTTTAAATTCGGTATAGTCCGTGAGCTTGGCCAGACTTTGCAAATACTCCAGATATTTCGGTTTCTGCTGGCTACTTTGGCTCAATCCCACAGCAATTGTTTTAGTGGTTTCAAGCATTTCATAAGCAAACCATGTCATCTTTTGGATATCATATTTATAAGGCAAGCCCTGCTCAGCACAGAAATAAATCAGTTGCTGCTCCGGAACCGCCAATATGGCAAAAGTGGTCAAACTGCCTCTGACCAGACTCAAATTAATAGTGAATTCGGGGCGCTGGTGCAAAAACTCTTTAGTGCCATCTAACGGATCCAGTAACCAGAATTCTGACCATGAGCGGCGTTCATGTTCCTGTCCTTCTTCAGACAATAAAGGCAAACTTGAAATCTCTGCCAAAGCTTGGGTCAGATAAGTATCGACCCGAAAATCTGCCTGAGTCACCGGAGAATTATCATTTTTTTTGATGACATCAAAAGCTGCACCAGAACAATAACGCTGATATTCTTCTCGCAAAATTTCACAGGCTTGTGTCAAAATGGGCACAAACTGCAAAATCATTGGATCTTGTGGTGCTGCTGTTGCTTTAAACATAGAAAACCTAAATATGTCAAAATGCTCTGAAAAACCTACCATAATTTTCGATATGGATGGTACTTTACTTGATCTTGCCTACGATGATTTCATCTGGAACGAGTTATTGCCTGTGCGTTATGCTGCCACACATGGCTGTAGCCTGGAACAAAGCCAGGCGACACTCTATGCATTCTATCAGGAACATAATCATACCTTAAACTGGTACTCTTCACGCTTCTGGACGGCTAAAGTCGAAGTCGATGTTCTGGCGATGCAAATTGAACATAAAGATAAAGTCGCTTTACGCACTCATTGTCTCAAATTGCTCGATTATCTTAAAAATAATGGCTATCCAATCTGGCTGGCCACCAATGCTGACTGCGCAGGTCTAGCCTTTAAACTGGATCACTTAAATTTAAGAGATTATTTCGATGTGATTGTCAGTTCAGAAACGATTGGGCATGCCAAAGAATTTATCGAATTCTGGCAAGGCCTGAATGCGTTGCATCCATTTGACCCTGCACATGCTTATTTTATTGATGATACCGAAAAAGTTCTGAATGGTGCCCAAGCCTATGGCATTCAGAACCTGTTCAGCATCCAGCAACCCTCTTCAGCCAAAGTAGCACGCCAGACTTGTAATTACCCGATGCTGCACCAATTAACAGATTTAATCACTCATTTAAATCAGGCTGAGGTAGAAAAAAAATATGCGTAAATCGTCTTTACCCGAAGATGCGGTAGGCATGCGTATAGACAAATGGCTGTGGGCAGCACGGTTTTTTAAAACCCGCTCGATTGCCAAACATGCGATTGAAGGTGGCAAAGTCCATCACAATGGTGAACGTGTCAAGGTATCGCGCGAAGTCCGTGTTGGTATGGAACTGACGATTCAGCAAGGCATCGACAAAAAAACCGTGCTGGTTAAGGAACTTTCTGATGTTCGTGGACCTGCACCCGTGGCACAAAAACTGTATGAAGAAACCGAAGTCAGTATTGCACGCCGGGAATTGATTACATCACAAAGAAAGTTGCATAATCTAGCTCGTCCCGATCATCGTCCAAGCAAGAAGGATCGTCGTGATATCAGTAGATTTAAAAATGAAAATAGTCAGAATTTCGATCAGTCATGGTCCTATAATGACGATTAAATTTAAGCGTCAGAATATGTCGTACATGCGCTGACTTTTATAGAACACTAGGGAAAATTCTGTCACTATACACCTGTGGAACAAAGCTCTAATTTAAGACATCCACTTGAGTACTAACTTAGTGACATCGTATTGAGGTTGTAAGATGGATGAGAATAAAAACAAGGCGCTCAACGCTGCCTTAAGCCAGATTGAAAAACAGTTTGGTAAAAATACAGTTATGCGTCTTGGTGACAATACCGTTCAGGCAGTTGAAGCTGTGTCTACAGGTTCTTTAACGCTGGATATCGCGCTCGGTATTGGTGGTTTACCTAAAGGTCGTATCGTCGAGATCTATGGTCCTGAATCTTCAGGTAAAACCACAATGACCCTGCAAGCAATTGCAGAGTGTCAGAAAGCAGGCGGTACGTGTGCATTCATCGATGCGGAACACGCACTTGATCCTCAATATGCACGCAAACTGGGCGTAGATATCGACAATTTGCTGGTATCGCAACCGGATCACGGTGAACAGGCACTTGAAATTGCAGACATGCTGGTACGTTCTGGCGCGATCGACATGATCGTTGTCGATTCTGTTGCTGCATTGACACCACGTGCTGAAATTGAAGGCGAAATGGGTGACTCGCATATGGGTCTGCAAGCCCGTTTGATGAGCCAGGCACTGCGTAAAATTACTGGTAATGCCAAACGCTCAAACTGTATGGTGATCTTCATTAACCAGATTCGTATGAAGATTGGTGTCATGTTTGGTAGCCCGGAAACCACGACTGGTGGTAATGCACTGAAATTCTATGCATCTGTACGTCTGGATATTCGTCGTATTGGACAAGTGAAGGAAGGTGACGAGATTGTTGGTTCTGAAACCAAAGTCAAAGTCGTGAAAAACAAAATGGCACCTCCGTTTAAAGAAGCTTTATTCCAGATTCTTTATGGCAAAGGTGTTAACCATCTAGGTGAATTGATCGACCTTGCTGTACAGCAAGAAATCGTGCAGAAAGCTGGTGCGTGGTATTCTTATCAAGGCGACAAAATTGGCCAAGGTAAGAACAACACCATCCGTTATCTGGAAGAGCATAAAGAAATGGCTCAGACGATTGAAAAACTGATTCGCGACCAGCTTCTGACTAAAGCAGTGGTTGTTGAAGAAGACGATAGCAAGGAAGAACCTGACTTTTTAGATGCATGATCTTATTAGATGCGTCATCTTTAAACGTCAAGACACAGCGCCCTCCGGGGCGTTTTGTTATTATATAGGGAACGTAACATCCGAGAGAATCATGTCAGACGTGAAATTCAGCAAACTGCTCGATTATGAAACTTTAAAACAGCAATTTAGTGATGCTGAAGATCAAGCTCAACCTGCAAAAACTGCGATCCAAGACGCTCCTGAATTTGATCCCGAAGAACGTTTATTTTCCTCTACCCCAACTCAGGATGAGAAAAAACCGGGACTGACAGGCTCACGCTTACGTTCTTATGCCTTTGCCGTACTGACGCGCAAGGAATATTCCAAAGCCGAACTGATAGAGAAACTAGCCCTCTATGCAGAGCATCGTGATGAAGTTATTAACCTGGTTGAAGAACTGTCCCGTGAGAACTATCAAAGTGATCAGCGCGTGGCGGAAACCATGTTGTCGAGTCAAAAGCGTAAAGGTAAAGGTCCCAATCAAATTAAAATGAAACTCAAGAGCAAAAAGATTGATGCTGCCCTGATTTCAGAAGAACTCAAGGAAACTGATTGGGTGCAGCAAGCCTATGAACTAAAAGTCAAAAAATATGGGACTGAAGTTACTAAAGACCCCAAGCTCAAAGCCAAACAGATCCGTTTTTTAATGTATCGTGGTTTTGAAATGGATGCGATTATCAAGGCGATTAACCGTAAAGCAGAAGACTAAGTCTTATATTCTTTGAAAGCCTTAATACACGTATAAACATATTGGATATTTAATTCAATATTAGCTGCAAAATAAAATAAAGCACGGCAAAAGATAATGATGATTTAATCATTAAAATAATAAGATAGCGCTATTTGACGACATTGAAAAAGGAATAATATTTGAGAATAGAAAACTGCGAATTTGCATTGTTATTATAATAATAAGAATATGGTGGCAACCCTACCAGCAAAGCTCCGGCACATCATAGTTCTATTACCGTTGCTACCTTCCGGTCCTGGCGGGGTTCATAGAGTACAATTGCGAAGTAACCAGCAGGGCTACCATTACAAAAACAGAGTATAGAGATTTTTAATCAAGTTGCAAGCCTTGTTCCGCAAAATAATCCCTTAAGCTATCCGTTTGATTATTTTAAAAACAATATTGATATTTCTGCTGATTTTTAAGGGATCTTCACAATCAATCCATCAACACTCAGATTCACATGATCTTTGTAAAACCTTGTTGCATTTTCTAAAAATGCCGTTTTTAATGTGTGCAATGTATATGAATGATCTACTTTGAAAAGATGAGCAGCGGATCCGCATCTCACAAAGAATTATGGAAATTTTATGATGTTTAAAAAGACCGTATTGTGTGCAGTGACAGCACTCTTTACCACGCCTCTATTTGCCAATATTCCGATTGAATCGCGTGGCTTGAGTCAAGCTACGAATCAAACCACAGTAAATACCCCAGCAGCAATTGCGGCTGGTGCAACTCCAGCAGTTCAAACCAATACCAGCTGGCAAATCATGCAAAAGAACCAGCAACTCGAAAATGACCTGCGGATTTTGCGCGGTAAAATGGAAGAACAGGAAAATGAGATTGAACGGCTCAAGAATGAACTGACCAATCGTTATGCCGATCTTGATCAGCGCCTTGAACTATTGCAACAAAAAATTGAACCTGCTGAGGACAATCCAACGGAGGAAAACCCACAGGATACTGCACCCAGCCTAAACACAAATAAGGTCAATACAGCAAGCAGCGGACAGCAACCTGCTGATCTTGAAAAAGCAGCTTATACCGTGGCTTTAGATGCTTATAAAAATGGCGGTGCAGCCAAAGCCATTGCCCCGATGCAAAACTTTATTAAAAACAATCCGAATAGCGTTTATATCAGCAATGCTTATTTCTGGTTAGCGGAATTCAATCTGGCGATTGACCCACCAAAATTTGCTGAAGCGAAACGTAATTATCTGATTGTCGTTGACCGTTACCCAAATTCCGCGAAAGCATCCACTGCCCTGTATCAGCTTTATAACATCAGCAAAGATGTCGAAAAGAATGCTACGCTTGCTTCACAATATAAAACAAAGCTACTGAAGAATTATCCGAAAGCTGAGGAAATTAAATTTCTTAAGTAAAATAGAAATTCCCAAAATAAAAAAGACACCTTCAGGTGTCTTTTTTATTACCTCAAACATTTAGCGCACAATGCCGCGCTTCGACTGTTCAAGAGAGTCAATTAGACGTTGTACTTCAGCCACTTCCGGCAAAATTCCTGTACGGATCTGCTCGATTGCTTCCTGAGTCGTTAAACCTGATTTATAAATCAGTTTAAAGGCATCACGTAAACCGCTGATTACGGTCTTTGACCAGCCTTTACGACGCATACCTTCAATGTTCATAGCAAATGCATGCGCAGGATTACCTGAAACCATTACATAGGCCGGTACATCTTTCAGAATCAGTGATGCCCCACCAATCATGCTATAAGAATCAATCTTACAGAACTGATGAATGCCCGAGTTTCCGCCAATGACGACGTAGTCCCCGACATGGACATGTCCAGCCACACCGACGTTATTAGCAAAGATATTATAATCTCCGACCATACAGTCATGTGCAATATGCGTATTCACCATGAGCAGGTTATGACTACCGATCTTGGTCAGGCTCTGGTCCTGAACCGTGCCACGATGCAGACTGCAATGCTCACGAATCTTGTTGTGATCGCCAATCTCAAGCCAGGTTTCTTCACCGGCATACTTAAGATCCTGACACACCTCACCTACACTGGCGAACTGGAAAATTT
The DNA here is from genome assembly GCF_022809915.1 of Acinetobacter lwoffii. GTDB lineage: Bacteria > Pseudomonadota > Gammaproteobacteria > Pseudomonadales > Moraxellaceae > Acinetobacter > Acinetobacter lwoffii_M. Next base: position 79,116 of record NZ_JALGQY010000009.1, read on the forward strand.
CATTATATTCACCTATACGCGTATAGCCACCCACCACCACGTGTGAATGAAGTTTGCTACCCGCACCAATAGTGACATTTGGCCCGATAATACAATATGGGCCAATTTCTACATCAGCAGCAATGACTGCTGATGGGTCAATAATGGCAGTTGGATGAATAAGGGGATTATTGCTCATGCCTGCTCGACTTTTTGATGCGAAACCATAATTTCCGCGGTTGTTGCGACGACGCCATCTACAGTGGCAATACAATTATATTTGTAAATGCCCCGCTTTTGCATCACTAATTCAGATTTTAAAACCAATTGGTCACCTGCAACCACCTGTTTTTTAAATCTAACTTTTTCCGCACCGGCAAACAGGAACAAAGAACCTTCACTTGGTACTTCGTTATTCATCACAAAACCCAGAATTCCAGAGATTTGTGCCAGTGCCTCAACAATCAGTACACCTGGCATAATTGGATAATTCGGAAAATGGCCTTGTAAAAACTCTTCATTAATTGAGACGTTTTTATAACCAACAATGCCATTATCGGTAATTTCGACGACGCGATCAACCAATAAAAATGGATAGCGATGGGGCAAATATTCACGAATCTTTTGAATATTCATTGGCAATTCAGGCTTCGTGAATGTAGGCAAATTCGACTCTGTCATCATAATTATTTACGCAACTTAAATGTTGATTCAATGGACTCAATCTGAGATTGCATATGATCTAGTCGTTTGATCACCTGGGTCAATGGCACATCTGCTAATTGTCTGAGGCGAACCACGGTACGTTTCCATTTCTGGTTTTCAAACAGACCAATCCCGGATGAATATTTTCCAGCTTCAGAAATATTATTTGTCACCATTGACATTCCCGTCAACGTCACATTATCGGCAATATTCAAGTGTCCAGAAATCGCAGAGGCACCACCAATGATACAGTTTTTGCCAATTGAAACACTTCCTGCAACGGCAGTTTTTGCAGCAATGGCGGTATGTGCACCAATTTTAACGTTATGCGCGATTTGCACAAGATTATCAATGATAACACCCTGTTGCAAAATCGTATCATCCAGCGCACCACGGTCTACGCTACAATTTGACCCAATACGCACATCATCCTCAATGCGTACAGAACCTAATTGCGCAATACGGTGCCATTTACCTTGATAAGGTGCAAAACCAAACCCTTCGCTGCCAATCACGCTATTGGCATGAATACGCACCCGATTACCAATTTTTGCTGCGCCGGTGAGGGTCACATGTGAGTCAATAAAACAGTCCTGACCGATTTCGACATCATCATCGATCTGCACATGCGCCTGAACAATCGTATTCGCACCCACGACACAATGCTCACCAATCACCACATAATGACCAATATAAGCATCGTCCGCGATCATTGCCGACGGGTGAATTTGAGCAGTACTTTCAATGCCGCGCTGGCGATGTTTTCTCTCAAAGACATGCGTCAGAATCGCAAAAGCCAGATAGGGATTTGCCACAACAATAAAGTTTTGATGTGAAGTTATCTGTTGTTTTAGTTCAGCCGTGACAATTAAAGCACCTGCCTGACTTTGATTGGCCTGCTCTACATATTTATCGGCATTCACAAATGCAAGATCTTGTGAGGTTGCCTGTTCAAGACTGGCCAAAGCACTCAAACGTAAATCTGTCTGACCTATGCACTCGCCCTGAACCAGGCGAGCGAGATCAGCTAACTGAAGCTTTTGATGATTCATTGATTATTTAATTGCATTAACCTTTTGAATCATTTTATCAGTTAAATCATATTTAGCATCATAAGCAAGTGCTGAATTTTTATTTAAAACTACATCCAGGTTGTTTTCTCTACGCAATTGTTCAGCAATTTGCTTCACACGTGCATCAAATACAATTCGGATCTGCTGAATCGAGCTTTGGACATTTGTCTGTACAGATTGTTGTAACTGATTCAATTCTTGCAACTTAGCCTGATATTGCGCAGACATTTTCTGTTTTTCAGTCTCACTGAGCTTGGTATTGGATTGAGCACGTTGCTGCAAAGTTTCCAGCTCTTTGCTGAGTTGCTCAATCTTGGTGGTTTGTGGCTGAATTTTTTGCTGGAATATCTTGTTTTGTTGTTTCAGATAAGTACTACCTTCAACCACACGCTCCAAGTCAATTACCCCCATACTAGCCGCTTGAGTCAAAGGAGCAACACTTGCCAAAGCCAGGCTCATTGCCATAATCATTTTTTTCATATTATTACTCATTCAAAAAAATTTGCTCACAAAACCTGCAGGCTTTATGAGCAAAATTTAGTTTCTAGGTCAAAACGATTTTAGAAAGTACGTCCAATTTCGAACTGGATGTTTTTAGTATCATCACCGTCTTTTTTATTCAACGGATAAGCATAGCTAAGTGATAATGGTCCAATCATGGTGATCCAGGTGAAACCTGCACCCACGCTATAGCGCATATTATCTGCATCGAAACCGAAGTTATCTTTACAGTACTGCTTTCCATTTACTGAAGTGCCATTAACGAAAATATTTTCATTTGATACATCACATTGGGTATCAAACACTTGTGCACCTTCAGCAAAGATGACTGGACGAACCTGACGTGCCCAATCCCCTTTAAATGGTACTGGAAGCACTAATTCGGTACCAAATTGAATTAGTGCATTACCACCTACTTCCTCAGGAGAAGGATCCGTTTGACCTGTATCAGAGAAATATACACCTGGATATTTAGGACCTAATGTACTATTTTCATAACCACGAACCGAACCAAAACCACCTGCATAGAAATTCTTGTAGAATGGCAAGTCATTACCATAACCCAACTTACCATAACCGCGCAGGACAAAATCTTTGCCTAATGGGAAAAATGCCTGAGCGTCATAAGTGACTTTTTGATACTCGACATCACTACCTGGCAAGGCAATTTCAGCATTGACACGATGTGACATACCCGTTGTCGGGAACATCGGTCTATTTAAGGTATTATAAGACCAACCTAAATTAAGGTTATAAGTCAAAAAATCACCCTGGAATTCTTGACCATATGGAACTGGATTAGGGCAAGGCTGGTAACCAGTAACATTCCCAGCAGAATCTTTAATTGGAACTAATGCTTGAGGACAATACTCACCACTTTTTGTTTCTTTTCCGCCATTACGTTCCAAATAATCAGCAACATAAGTCGACACATATGGACCAGTGGTTACATCCGTCTGATCAACATTCAGACCCAAACTAACACTTTGGTTTTCATCAATTGGATAACCAAAGTTAATCCCACCACCAAAACTATCCGTCACATAGTTGTTGACGTTATAGTCATCATCAAGCTTGGTTTTACGGTAATACATGTTATAGCCGCGACGCACACCATCAATGGTGAAGTACGGGTCCATCACGCTCAAGTTATAGTAATCTTGCGTTTCAGAACGCGACAAATCGATTGAAACACTATTCCCTGTACCCAGGAAGTTGGTTTGACTTAAACCTGCCTGGAAAGTTACACCACCGCTTTGCGAGAAACCAACTGCAAGAGTACTGGTTCCTGAATGCTGCTCTTCAACGGCAACATTCAAGTCCACCTGATCTGGCGCACCCGGAATACGTGCAGGTTTGATATCGACAGTTTTAAAGAACCCGGTACGCTCCAGACGAACCTTAGACAGGTCAATCTTTTCATTGCTTGCAAGTGCACCTTCCATTTGGCGCATTTCACGACGTAGTACTTCATCCGCAGTTTTAGTATTACCAGTAAAATTAATACGTCGTACCGTGACTTGCTGCCCCGGATTAATATAATAATTTAGATCAACCAGTTTGGTTTCGTTGTTAATTTGAGGAACAATGTTGACTTCTGCATAGTAATAACCTGCGTTACCATACTTACGCTGTAATAACTGCTTAACCGCGTTAACTTTTTCCTGCGAATAAATTTCGCCTTCTTTGAAAATTTGTAAAGCCTGCAATTCTTCAGTCTTATAAAGTGCATCACCTAAATATTTGGTTTGACCAAATTTAAATTGCTCGCCTTCATCCACAGACACTTCGATGAAAACATTCTTTTTATCTTCACTCAAGTTCAGGCTGGAATTGGTAATATTAAAGTTGATATAACCGCGATTTAGATACATGGCACGCAAAGCTTCTAGGCTTGCCGCCATCTTTTCACGTGCATAACGGTCATTACGGGAAATGACCGAACTCCAGCCACTTTCTTTTACGGCAAAAGCCTGCTTGATATCAGACTCTTTAAATACAGTATTCCCGATAATATTGATATCGAAAACTTTGGCCGCTTTACCTTCAATAAAATCAATCAGCAATTCAACACGGTTATTTGGTCGAGGCGTCGTGGTGACCGTAATATCGGCATCATAACGACCTTGCTGCATGTATTGCTGTTCAAGTTCAGTTTCAATGGTTTGCAAGGCTGATTTTTTTAGCACTTCGCCTTCAGCCAGACCCATTTTTTTCAGGCCTTCTTCAAGTGCTTCCTTAGGAATCAGCTTATTGCCTTTCAATTCAATTTTCGAAATGACCGGGCGTTCAACAACTTGGAAAACCAAGGTATTGCCCTGCTGAACGGCTTTAATGTCATCAAACAGGCCTGATGCATACATGCTACGAATTGCATTGGCAATGACTGGATCATTGACCCGATCACCACTGTTAATCGGCACTAGGCCATACACATTGTCAGGAGTTAAACGTACTAATCCATCAAATTTTATATCTTGTACAATGAATTCATCTGCTGCATATACTTGTTGTGCTACTGCCATTGCACTAACGAGTGCCAGAGGCATAAATAAATGTGTGTGCTGCATGCCAGTCTTTTCCGCTGTTAATTTATTCCATTTACGTTGTTATAAACGCATAAAATCATTAAATAATGCCAGAAGCATCATACTGCCGAGCAGTACCATACCAATTTTTAGTCCAACCAATTGTATTTGTTCGGAAACAGGTTTACCACGAATTAATTCAACAAAATAGTAAACCAGATGTCCGCCATCAAGCATTGGAATAGGCAGTAGATTTAATATTCCTAAACTTACACTCATTAGCGCCATAAAGGAAATAAAAGTTTCCCAACCCATTTCTGCGCTTTGTCCTGCCACTTTGGCAATGGTAATTGGACCTGATAAATTATCCAGGCCAATCAGACCGCGTACCATTTTGACAATCGAATTCAGAATCATCGAAGATAAATGTGCTGTTTTATCAAATGCCATTACCAACGCTTCACCTGGCGTGTAATGAATGGTCTGTTTATATTCTGCAGGAATGTTCAGTTTACCCGGATCGCTTTGCACGCCCAGCATACCGGTCACATTGCCCATATTGTCACGTTTACCTTGCGGCATGACTTCTAGATGAACCACCTTATTTTCGCGTAGAACATCCATTTTGAGTAATTTTTCTGGAGATGCCTGTACCACCTGCACCACATCAAACCAGTCTTTCATCTGAACGCCGTCAATGGCCAGAATCTTGTCACCTTCTTTCAAACCTTGACGGATGGCTGCACCATCTTCACTCAGTTTGCTAATTACAGCCGGAATTTCTGGCCGATAAGGCAAGAAACCCAAACTTTCAAGTGGCGATTGACTTTGATCTTTTAAATAGTTTTGAATCGGCAACTGGAACAGTTTGTTTTCACCAGCACGATCTGCCTGAATAGAAACCACGCCAGTTTCACCAACACGATCCACCAAGGCATAACTGAGTTTTTCCCAAGTTTCCACCTGAGTACCATCCACAGCTATAATTTTGTCACCCGGCTGCATTTGTACGGTGGCAGCAGGCGTATTTGGTAAAACTTTACCCACACGGGTATTCAGCTGTTCTTGAGCTGGTAAAAATAACACCCAGAACAGAAGGACTGCAAAAATCAGGTTGATTAATGGTCCCGCTGCCACGATGGCAATCCGTTTCCACGGATGCTGACGATTGAAAGCTTTGGGTAAGTCTTCTTCAGCAACATTACCTTCACGTTCATCCAGCATCTTGACATAGCCACCCAAAGGCAAGGCAGACAATTGATACTGAATTCCGGATTTTTTCGAGGTCCATTTTAATAATGTTGGCCCAAATCCAATCGAATAGACCAATACTTTAACGCCCAGTTTACGCGCCACAATATAGTGACCGAACTCGTGAATCGCAATTAAGGGACCGAGTAAGAGAATTGCAGCGGCAATCATAAACAAGGCATTCATATCTTAACTTCCTTTATTCACAACGTATTGCTGTGATAAACCTCGTGCCATTTGATCTGCTTGCAAGATAGCCTCCAGATCATGTGCGGGTTGATTGTCCATCTGATTTAGGACGTGCTCAACTACCTGAGGAATTTGGGTAAATCTGATCTGTTGATTTAAAAATGCAGCAACTGCAATTTCATTGGCCGCATTTAAAATTGTCGGTGCAATTCCGCCACTCTGCATGGCCTGACGGGCCAATTTTAATGCAGGGAAACGGAGCATATCCGGTTCTTGAAAATTAAGTTGTGAATGCATAAACAGATCCAGTGGCGCCACATGCGTACTAATACGCTCAGGCCATGCCAAAGCATGTGCAATAGGCGTGCCCATATCCGGATTACCCATTTGTGCCAAAGTCGAACCATCAACGTATTGAACCATGGAGTGAATAATACTCTGTGGATGCACAACAACTGTAACAAATTGTTCTTGAACTGCAAACAAATGACAGGCTTCGATCAATTCTAAGCCTTTATTCATCAAGGTAGCAGAATCGACTGAAATTTTTTGACCCATGGACCAGTTAGGATGCTTGCAAGCTTGGGCAGGTGTGACCTCTTCAAGTTGCTGTATGCTGTGGTTCAGAAACGGCCCACCCGACGCGGTCAGCAGAATCTGGGATACACCCAGTTTGGGCTTGCCATGACGCTCTGCCTCAAAATAATGCGGTGGCAGACATTGGAAAATCGCGTTATGTTCGGAGTCAACGGGAAGCAATAAGGCACCATGATCGCGCGCTGCCTGCATCATGATGTCACCTGACATCACCAAGGCTTCTTTATTGGCCAGCAGTACGCGTTTACCCGCTTTCACTGCAGCCAATGTCGGCAACAAGCCTGCAGCACCGACAATTGCCGCCATAACGATATCAACATCCGCGTGTTCAGCCACAGCGATTAAACCGGCTTCATCTTGCAGAATTTCAATATCAGATAAATGGTGTTGCTGAAGTAGTTTTGAAAGTTCATCTACTTTTTCAGCCGGCACCACCACCACTTTAGGACAGTATTGCCGGCAAATTTCAACCAGCTCCTCGATACGACTTTGCGCGGTCACAGCAAAAACCGAGTATGCTTCAGGATGTCGCTGCAAGATTTTTAAAGTACTTTGACCAATGGAACCTGTAGCACCCAGTATACAAACTGCTTGTGACATTTATAAATCTACACCAATAAGTTTTAAAACAGCCATACCTGCTGCAAAGATTGGAGCTGCAGCAAGCAAAGAATCAATACGATCCAGTACTCCGCCATGTCCTGGCAAAATTCGACCTGAATCCTTAATACCGGCACGACGTTTGATCATGGATTCAAACAGGTCACCCAGTACCGAACTAAATACTGTAACGACAGATAAAATCAGGAATAAAATTAGTTCTGGCCAGGTCATATCCAGATAAAGCAAGGCGACTGCCGTTACAATCAGCATTGAGGTAACGATACCGCCATACAACCCTTCTACCGATTTGTTGGGACTAACATTCGGTGCCAACTTTTTCTTGCCGAATTTACGACCCACAAAATATGCACCACTATCTGCGCCCCATACCAGTAAAAACAGGTACATCAGCCACCACGGTGAACTTTGCCAGACAGAGAAAATTGCAGTAACCGCAGCAGAGATCAGAACTACGCCGATTCCGTGCAGGCTGGCGTTGTACCAGCCATCATATTCAGGATAGGTTTTAACCCAGTAAATGCTGAGCAACCAGGTAATTATAGAAGCTACCCATAACAATAAGGCAACTTCGGCAAAATACAATGCCAAAGCTGAAAGTGCCGCAGTGAGCACTCCATATCCCCAAGCAACAGGTTTGATGACATGTTTAAATTTTCGCGGCATGAGTTTGAACCACTCATAGCCGGCCACCCCAGCAGCAAGAACCATCAATACAAACATTGGATAATGTGATTCGGTAGCAAACATACAGCTCAGTACAACTGCTACCAACACCAATGCGGTTATAATCCGCTCAAACATGTATTAATTCTCAAGTTTTTCCTGATGAATCTGTTCTGATGTTTTACCAAAACGACGTTCACGCCCACCAAATACGGCAAGTGCATCATCAAGTTCTTCAACGGTAAATTCTGGCCATAGCGTCTCAGTGAAATAAAGCTCTGCATAGGCTGCCTGCCACAACAGGAAATTCGAAAGACGGAAATCTCCACCCGTACGAATCAGCAGATCAACTGCAGGTAAATCACCGAGGCTGACATATTGACCAAATACATCAGTATTAATTGCATCAAGATCTAATTTATTTGTTAAAACATCGCTGGCAATTCGCTGTGCAGCTTGTGCCATATCCCACATACCACCATAACTGATTGCAATAGTGAGTGTCATACTATTGAAATTAGCAGTCCTTTCTTCGGCATGCAACATAAGTCCCTGTAATTCTGGGGACAAACGGCTGCGATCACCGATAAAGCGTAAGGCAATATTGAATTTTTCCATGCGGGGCAATTGTTCATGAATGGTATCAACCAGCAATTTCATGAGCAATTCAACTTCAAACTGTGGACGATTCCAGTTTTCACTTGAAAAGGCAAATACAGTTAAAGCCTGGATATTTCTTTTTTTACAGTGTTCAACAATCGGATCCAGAACCGTTTTTCCTTCACGGTGTCCATCACCTTTTTGCATCTGATTTTTTTTGGCAAAACGATTGTTGCCATCCATGATGATGGCAACATGTTTCGGAAGACGGGGATTTTCTTCAGCAACGGTCATCGATGAATTAGACCTTCATCAATTCAGCTTCTTTCGCAGCCAAGCGCTTGTCAACTTCAGCAACAAATTTGTCGGTAATTTTCTGGATTTCGTCAGCAGCACGACGCTCTTCATCTTCAGAAATTTCTTTTTCTTTCAACAAAGCTTTGATATCGCCCAATACATCACGACGAATGTTACGGATCGCTACTTTGGCATTTTCTGCTTCATTACGCGCAACTTTTTGCATGTCACGACGCGTTTCTTCAGTCAACGCAGCCATCGGTACACGAATCGCATCTGCTGTAATTGGGTTTAGACCCAAATCAGATTCACGAATCGCTTTATCAATTGCAGAAACCATTGAACGTTCGAAAGGCTGGATTAACAAAGTACGTGAATCTTCAACACCTACGTTTGCCACCTGGTTCAATGGAACGTCTGAACCATAGTAAGAAACCATCACGTTATTTAAAATTGATGGATGCGCACGACCGGTACGAACTTTTGCAAAACCATGCTCTAGAGATTCTAGAGTTTTGTTCATACGGTCTTCGCTGTCTTTTTTAAGATCGTTAATCATATGATCTTCCTTACTTAATTCTTGAAAAGAGGTTATTACTAAATTAGCGTGTAGTATAAAGTGCTTTGGTGCTCACGTCATTAATTGGTAACGTGAGTCCCTTCTTTTTCACCCATCACAACGGAAAGCAATGCGCCAGATTTATTCATATCGAATACTTGTAGCGGCACATTGTGATCACGACATAAACAGATTGCAGTTAAGTCCATCACACCCAGCTTTTCGTCCAGAACTTGGTCAAAAGTCAATGTGTCATATTTAACCGCATCATCATATTTGCTTGGATCTTTATTATATACGCCATCAACTTTGGTCGCTTTCAAGATCAAGTCTGATTCGATTTCAATACCACGTAAACAGGCAGCTGTATCTGTCGTAAAGAACGGATTACCTGTACCTGCCACGAATACACACACTTCACCCTGAGTCAGGTGACGGATTGCATCACGGCTTGAGTAAGACTCAACCACGGCACCAATTGGCAATGCAGACATTAAACGGGTTTTAATATTACGGCGCACCAAAGCGTCGCGAAGTGCCAAACCGTTCATGACTGTTGCTAGCATACCCATCTGGTCGCCAGTTACACGACCAACTAGACCATCTTTTTGTAGCTGGCTACCGCGATACAGGTTACCACCACCCACAACAATACCTACTTGTACGCCTAAACCCACGAGGTGCGCAATAGAAAGTGACATCTGATCGAGCACTTGTGCATCGATCCCCATGTCTTTATTGCCTGCCAGCGCTTCACCAGAAAGCTTTAACAGGATGCGACCAAAGCGTGGCTTTTTAGAATCCAACATCATCAAACTCCAAAGTATTCAATTTAAATTTTTTTAATTCAAAATCTTAAGCAGACTTGACTGAAATGAGTTTTGCATACAGATCGTATTCATCTGCATCAGTAATTTCGACTTCAAGTAAATCCCCCGCCTTGATGACGCTTTTATCGATATCTTCAACAAAAACATTACCATCAATTTCAGGTGCATCTGCATAAGAACGCGCAACCGCTACCGGGAATTCATCTTCCAGGTCATCTACCAGCACAGTCATGGTCTGACCGATACGTTTTTGGAGTTTGGCTGCCGAGATTTCTTGCTGAACCTGCATGAAACGCTCATAACGCTCTTGTTTAATTTCTTCAGGAACGTGATCTGGCAAATCATTTGCTGTCGCACCTTCAACTGGCGAATAGGTAAAACATCCCACACGATCCAGCTGGGCTTCTTTCAGCCAGTCCAGTAACATCTGGAAGTCTTCTTCAGTTTCACCCGGGAAGCCCACCACAAATGTTGAACGCAACACCAGATCAGGACATTTCTCGCGCCAGATTTTCAAACGCTCCAGTGTATTTTCACTGTGCGCAGGGCGTTTCATCAGTTTGAGAATTTTTGGACTCGCGTGCTGGAATGGAATATCCAGATAAGGCAGGATTTTACCTTGTGCCATCAGGTCAATCACAGCATCCACATGCGGATACGGGTAAACATAGTGCAAACGCACCCAGATTCCCAACTGACCCAATGCTTCACACATGTCATAGAATTTGGTTTTAACCGGCTGGCCATTCCAGAAATCCAGCTTGTATTTCGTGTCCAGGCCATAAGCAGAAGTATCCTGGGAGATGACGAGTACTTCTTTTACACCGGCACGTTTCAGCGCTGCAGCTTCTTCAAGCACAGAACCAACTGGACGTGAGACCAGATCGCCACGCATGCTTGGAATAATACAGAAAGTACAACGATGGTTGCAGCCTTCGGATATTTTCAGATAAGCATAATGTTTTGGCGTCAGGCGGATGCCTTGTTCTGGAACCAGATCAATAAATGGATTGTGTTTTGGCGGCTCAGGCACGTATTGATGAACCGCATCCATAACTTCTTTATATGCCGCTGCACCTGTCACTTTCAGGACATTGGGATGCATTTGGCGAATCTTGTCTTCGTCTTTACCTAGACAACCTGTTACGATCACGCGACCATTCGCGCTCATCGCCTCACCAATCGCATCTAGCGATTCTTGCACTGCGGATTCAATGAAACCACAGGTATTTACTACAACTAAATCAGCACCGTCATAATCCGAAGCGACGTCATAACCTTCAGTCTTTAACTGGGTTAAAATACGTTCAGAATCTACCAATGCCTTAGGACAACCTAAAGATACAAAACCGACTTTGGGGGACTTCATGAATTTTCGCTCTACTAGAATGCGCGTATTGTATGTCTTTTCGCATCATAAAAATAGTTGAAAACCTGACTCTTTGCATCATGCACTAAAATATTGCCATAAAATATTCAACATACTTACCAATGCACCAAAATGAATCATTTTAGATTTACAGCCTCAATTTAATCCGCTATATCTAAGATGAATTGTGTTGCTCTGTCACATTTCTGCATTTCATCGCAATAAATAATCTCTAGTCATAAAAGTTGGCGTGCATCTTGCATCAAATCAGAACTTAAAATTGATTAAATTGCTTTATGAAGATGCCATTGCGCCATTTTAATACAGGAACAAACCCGCGAATGGATCAAATTATTCCGATCGACTATCGTGCTTTAGTGGACAATATGACCACGTGTATCTTATTGATAGACCGCGATCTTAATATTTATTATCTGAATTCTGCCTGTGAAGCCTTATTTGATGTGAGCTTATTCCGCGCGAGCGGCACATCTGTGCTCAATATTTTGCAAAACCCGACAGATGAGTTTAATACCGAAGAAGCCCTGAATAATACATTAAGTACGGGACAACCTTATACACGCCGCGAAGCCACTATCTTGGTCAACTTTAAAGACATTCATGTTGACTACACTGTTTCTCAGCTAAATCTGGGCAAACCTTATCATCCGTTGCTACTCATCGAACTCAATCCTCGCGATCGTATGTTAAAAATCTCGCGTGAAGAAAATCTGCTGCAACAGCATCAAGTAGCGCGTCAACTGATTCGCGGTGTTGCGCATGAAATCAAGAATCCCTTGGGTGGCATTCGCGGGGCGACTCAACTCCTGGCACGCAGTTTGAATGATCCACAATACAAAGAATTTACCGACATTATTATTAGCGAAGTGGATCGACTCAGAAATCTGGCCGATACCATGCTCGGTTCACGCCAGCTTCCGAGCTATGAACTGGTCAATGTGCATGAACCTCTGGAACGGGTGCGTTCACTGATTGCCAATCAGACCAAAAAGAAAATCAAGATTACCCGGGATTACGACCTGTCCTTACCGGAAGTTCTGGCAGACCGCGACCAATTGATTCAGGTCATTTTGAATATTTGCGCCAATGCCGTACAGGCCATGACCGAGAACAAGGAGTTCTTTGTCGAACATCAACCGGAACTGATTTTAAGAACCCGGATTCAGCGTCTCTTTACCATTAACGGGGTGATTCACCGCTCTGTAGTAAGGATTGATATTGAAGACAACGGTCCAGGTGTGCCGGAAGAGATTATCGAATCGGTGTTTTATCCGCTGGTCACCAGTCGCGCAAAAGGTACCGGACTGGGCCTCAGTATTGCTCAAAATATTATTCATCAGCACAACGGCATGATCGAGTGTCAGTCCGTGGCTGGAAAAACCGTCTTTAGCTTATATTTACCTTGGGAGTCGAATCATGTCGCGAAATAAAATATGGGTGATTGATGACGATCGCGCCATGCGCTGGGTACTGGAAAAGACCTTTAAAGAGGAAGGTCTGGATGTGACCAGTTTTGAAGAAGCACAATCTGCACTAGACCAACTGAGTCTGGAAGCACCCGATGTGATTTTGACCGATATCCGCATGCCGGGTATTGATGGACTTACCTTCCTGGGCAAGGTTAAACACAGTTATCCTGACCTACCTGTCATTATTATGACGGCGCATTCAGACTTAGAATCGGCTGTTTCTAGCTATCAAACTGGTGCTTTTGAATATCTGCCTAAGCCTTTTGATATTGATGAAGCACTGGCGCTGGTAAATCGTGCAATTTTACATATCACCAAGCTACAGCAACAAGAATCAGCAAAAGCGGCTCCACCAATTCAATCTACCGAAATTATTGGTGAATCGCCTGCCATGCAGGAAGTGTTTCGTGCCATTGGCCGTTTATCACAATCGCATATTACCGTGTTGATTAATGGTGAGTCTGGTACAGGTAAAGAACTGGTAGCGCATGCCCTGCATCGTCATTCACCACGCAGCTCAAAACCTTTTATTGCCCTCAATATGGCGGCGATTCCAAAAGACCTGATCGAAACTGAACTTTTCGGCCATGAGAAAGGTGCATTTACCGGTGCTAATACCCAGCGCCAAGGTCGTTTTGAACAGGCAAATGGCGGTACGCTGTTTTTAGATGAAATTGGCGATATGCCATTTGAGACCCAGACCCGTTTATTGCGTGTCCTAGCCGATGGAGAGTTCTACCGAGTTGGCGGTCATATTCCGGTTAAGGTCGATGTGCGTATCGTGGCTGCAACACATCAGGATTTGGAAAAACTGGTCCATGATGGTCGTTTCCGTGAAGACTTATATCACCGCCTGAATGTAATTCGTATTCATATTCCAAAACTGGCACATCGCAGTGAAGATATTCCGATGCTGGCGCAGCATTTTCTGGCACGTGCCGGTAAAGAACTTGGGGTCAATCCAAAGATATTACGTCCTGAAACCCAAGAATATATGCAGAAATTGCCATGGCAAGGTAATGTGCGTCAACTTGAAAATACCTGTCGCTGGCTGACTGTCATGATCACAGGTCGTGAAGTCTATCCTGAAGACTTGCCACCTGAGCTGAAACAAATTCCAATTCATCAGCAGGATCCGGGTGCGCCAATTCCAACGCTGAACCAGATCGCACCGCATCACTGGGATGAATTGCTGGGTCAATGGGCGATGCAGAAACTCAAAAATGGTGAAATGAAACTTCTGGATGTTGCGACGCCAATGTTTGAACGCACCTTGATCAATGCAGCCTTGCAACAAACCCGTGGCCGTAAACGTCATGCCGCAGAACTTTTAGGTTGGGGTCGCAACACTTTAACGCGCAAGCTTAAAGAATTGGGCATGGATACTACGGATGATGAAATCGAAGAAGAAATAGAAAGTTAATCTTTCCATATAAAAAAGCGCCGATTGGCGCTTTTTTATTGATGATGATTTATGCAGTAAAACCCACATAGCGGAAATACCCATCTATGCCCAGATCAGACTTATATATCAGATAATTTGAATAAGTCGCTTGGGTGATTTCATCCAGCATATTCACCTGATCATCATTGGCATGCAGATCATCTACAGAACGCGGCATGCTGTGCTCGAATTCATCCGTCATATATTCAAAGCCAATATCCATGGCAATAAACAGGGTATGTTCACAAGGTTGCACATACTGCTCTTCTGCCCAATCAATCACGTTGTGCTGACAATGTGGACAGGCAATATTATCAGTGGCCTGAATCGAGAGTGGAATAAGTTGATAAGCCATATAAAAATCAATCTGTTTACTATCCGTATATTTTAGCAAATTTTATGGACTGACTTTATTCAATTAAAAACCTCGACGATAAAAAAAGGAATCTTCAGATTCCCTTTTTGTATTGACATATATCAATGATCAATTACTTATGAGCAGCCTTATAACGTGATAGTGCGGTGACAGCTACTGCCGATACGACCACTGCTGGCAAACTTGCCACAAGAATGCCCGTCGTTCCCAAACCTAATGCCAGAATTTTTCCAGTTAATAATGGTCCAGTCATCGCCCCTAAACGTCCTAGAGAGATCGCACTACCCACACCGGTGACTTTACCTGCGCCTGAATAAAAAATTGGTGAGATCCCATACAGAATAGATTGGCCACCTGTAGAGAAAATACCCCCCATGACTCCCGCCAAAATTAATAACGGAATAGAAGTTGTGGTGAATAGCAATACCAAGGCAACAAACAAGCCACTATAAATGATAGTCGCCATTTGCCAGAGCTTTAAACGGTCCAGTAAATAACCCAGGCTTAGGGTTCCAATGACAGCGCCCACCTGGAACACCAACATCACCAAAAATGCCTGTTGTTTCTGCAAACCTTGTTCCATAAGTAAATTTGGCAACCAGCTAATCAAAATATAATTAATCATCAAGGTAAAAAAGAAACCAACCCAAAGAGGTACTGTATTTTTATACTGGCGCTGCTTGAACAAAACTTCAGCCATGCCCGGCACAGCTTCGCCAGAGACTTGTACCTCCGCATTCACTTTAGGCTTATCTTTAAGAATAAACGCCATCAATGGAATCAGTGCTAAAGGCGTTAATCCCCCAATCAGGAATAAGGTTTGCCATTGAATCTCCGGAAGCAGCATAGCCAGACCAGCAACAAAGATCGTCCCTACCGGCAAACCACAATACATCAGACTATTTAGCTTGCCACGATTTGCTTCGGTTGCTTCATCACCGACGACTGAAATCATGGTCGGCATTGCCGCACCTAAACCCAGACCAGTAAAGAAACGCGCTGCATATAAAACTTCGACGCTTGGCGCAATTGCAGTCAGCGACATGAACAGACCAAAAATAGTCACAGAGAGCATCAGGACTTTCTTTTGTCCCAAATAGTCCGCGATACGTCCACCAAAGAATGCGCCAAACAGCATTCCAAAGACACCCAGACTAAATACATAGCCCATTTGGATTTGATCTAAACCAAAGCTTGCTGCAATTCCTTTCGCTGCAATCCCGGGAGCTTGAAGGTCAAAACCTTCAAAAAATGCGACCCAGAAACATAAGAATATGGTTAATATTTTTTGGGCTTTTCCGCTGTATGGCTGTGCCATGACTGATCTCCATCAATAATTCACAAACCGTTTGATAGTGTGACGATCCGTTGCATTATTCTTAACCTAATCTTGATAGAGAAATAGCACGACAATAGTCGGGTTTAAGCACATCAGCATGTGTAAATATCATCTAAATTAGACCTAAAAGATTGTATTTATAGACATATTAAATCTTAATAATATTTATTATATATATTTATCAATGACTTAATTTAATAGTATTTATTTTTAATTCAACGATAGTCAAAACTTATACAAAACTACAAGCCGATAAAAAGCCCGCTTAACGCGGGCTTTTTTAGCTCAAAATCTTAAGCAGATTTCTTTGCTTGTGCATTCTTACGAATTGTAATCATCACCAGTTGAACTGCTGCAGGGGTTACACCTGGAATACGACTGGCTTGCGCCAATGTTTCAGGACGAACATCTTTCAGTTTCAGGGTAATTTCACGGGACAGACCTGACACGATGTCATAATCGAAATCCGCAGGAATACGGGTTTCTTCAAGACGTTTCATTTGTGCGACGTCTTCATGCTGACGATTAATATAACCCGCATATTTCACTGCAATTTCAATTTGCTCACCAACAAATGGTGATACTTCAGAATTGGTTAACTCTGCAATTTGAGCAAATGAAATGTTTGGACGTTTCAACAAATCAATCGCCGAACATTCTTTAGACAGGTCTGCACCGGTCATCTCAACGAACTTCTTACCCATTGGGTTATTTGGTGCGGCCCACAAGTGTTGCAAACGGCCTGTTTCTTTTTCCACTGCTTCCATTTTCTCACAGTACACTGCCCAACGCGCGTCATCCACCAGACCCATTTCACGACCAATAGCTGTTAAACGCTGATCTGCGTTATCTTCACGCAGCATCAAACGGTATTCGGCACGTGAGGTGAACATACGGTATGGTTCTTTGGTACCTAATGTGATCAGGTCATCGACCAGAACACCCAGGTATGCTTCATCACGTTTTGGCGTCCATTGCTCCTGATCCCAAGCACGGCGTGCAGCGTTCAAGCCTGCAAGCAAACCCTGCGCACCCGCTTCTTCATAACCGGTTGTGCCGTTGATTTGACCGGCGAAATACAAGTTATTAATTGCTTTGGTTTCAAGGGTAAATTTCAACGCTTGTGGGTTGAAGTAATCGTATTCAATGGCATAGCCCGGACGAAGAATGTGCGCATTTTCCATACCACGGATCGAGCGAACCAGTTCAAACTGAACGTCGAACGGTAAAGAAGTCGAAATACCATTTGGATAAAGCTCATGTGTATCCAAGCCTTCAGGCTCCAAGAAGACTTGGTGAGAATCTTTATCGGCAAAACGGTGAATTTTATCTTCAATCGATGGGCAGTAACGTGGACCCACACCTTCGATCACACCAGTGTACATTGGTGAACGGTCTAAACCGCCACGAATGATTTCATGCGTGCGTTCATTGGTATGCGTGATATAGCAATTTACCTGCTCAGGATGCATAGACACATCCCCCATGAATGACATGGTCGGAGATGGGAAATCACCCGGCTGTGGTGTCATCACAGAGAAATCCACTGAACGCGCGTCAATACGTGGTGGTGTACCTGTTTTTAAACGACCTACTGGCAAGTTTAATTCACGCAAACGATGTGCAAGTGAAATAGATGGCGGATCACCAGCACGACCACCGCTAGATTTCTCCAGACCAACGTGGATGACTCCACCTAAGAATGTACCTGCTGTCAGCACCACAGTTTTCGCATCAAAACGGATACCCATTTGGGTAACCACACCTTTAACGGTATCGCCTTCAACAATCAGGTCATCTGCGGCTTGCTGAAAAATATCAAGGTTTGCTTGGTTTTCTAATGTTTCGCGAATAGCCGCTTTATAACGTACACGGTCCGCCTGCGCACGTGTTGCACGTACTGCAGCACCTTTACGCGAGTTCAAAATACGGAATTGAATACCGCCTTTATCGGCAGCCAGTGCCATCGCACCGCCCAAGGCATCAATTTCACGCACCAAATGCGATTTACCAATACCACCGATGGCCGGGTTACAGCTCATCTGCCCTAAAGTCTCAATGTTATGAGTTAAGAGTAAAGTCTGTCGACCCATACGCGCTGCAGCCAGAGCCGCTTCCGTACCGGCGTGACCGCCACCGATAACAATGACATCGTATACTTTAGGATAATGCATAGTGGTAATTGAGAGATAAAAAAGAATAGCTGAGCATTATAGCAAATTTCACTCTAAAGTAGACAAATTCAGTTGAATTTATCCTGAGATAAATCGCACTTAACTCGCATAACAATAAAGCACTGTAATTTAACTTTGCAGAGGAACTATATAAATTAAACATATAAGCTGAGAAATTTACTCGATTTGCATTGTTTAATCTCGCGCATTTTTTAATCTATATGTTGGTTACATTACAAACAAAGGTATAAAAGATGAATAAGAATATTTTCCTCTCAACCGTTCTATGTGGTTTATGTTTTGCGCCATTTGCTGCATCAGCGAATGATAAGGTCGAAACCATTTATAATGCACAAAAGTACCAACAGGTTTGTAAAGGCAAATCCCAAGGTGCACAAGTCAGTTTTGCCTATCGCGGCATTATCTGGAATGGTACCTGTGAGCCGCAGTTTTTCGCTTCATCCAAAAATGCTTCAATCAAAGGCGATGAAGCCGAACTCATGAGTACCTGTAGCGGCAACAGTGGTGCGACTACTGCCACCATCAATGGTGCCGAAGTCAAAGGTAAATGTGCATTAGGCTTTATGCCACCACGCCCTCAGGGACAATCTCAGATGCAAAGCCAACCGATGCAGCCACATATGCAAAACCAGCCTATGCAGCATCAGATGAACCAGCCAGCACAGCCTGATTCACCAATGCAAGGCCAGCCAGGTATGTAGCCGATATATATCTAAATAGTTTAGATTTCAAGCGAAAGCTTTGACGGGCAAAGTGACTGCATTTTGCCCGTTTTTTATTGCTTATTTATTCATCTAGGCTAAACTGGAAATATACCTATAAATGTATAATAAAAAGGCAAATTCATGGATTCGGGGTTTTTTAGCGTTTTTTTGCCAATTACATTGGCAATTATGATGATGGGGCTGGGGCTAGAACTCACTATCAAAGATTTCCTGCGCTTAAGTCGCTATCCTAAAGTCATTTTTATTACTTTATTTGCGCAGTTAGTCCTATTACCCAGCGTTGCTTTTTTTATTTGTCTGATTTTGGACTTGCCCGCTTTGCTTGCTGTAGGTCTGATGTTGCTAGCCGCCTCACCTGGTGGCCCAACCGCGAACCTATTTAGCTACATATATAAAGGTGATGTGGCACTGAATATTACTCTAACCGCCATTAATACCATCATCTCTATTTTTACCCTGCCCTTTATTATCAATCTGTCCTTACACTACTTTATGAGTCATGACTCAAACGTGACTTTTCCAGTTGAAAAGATTATGCAGGTCTTTTTAATTACCTTGATTCCCGTGATCATGGGTATGCTGCTTCGGGCCAAATTTCCAAACCTGTCGATTACAGTCAGCAGGCCTATGCGCTTACTCTCTATCGGTTTTTTAGCCATATTGTTGATATTTGCCATTTTTAGAGAACGTTCGAATTTGGTCGAATACTTTGCCAGTATTGGTGCAGCAACTGCGATTTTATGTTTTTCCAGCCTGTTTATTGGCTATTGCATTCCCCTACTCATGGGCATTCCTGAGAAAATGGCACGCGCCTGTACTTTTGAAATCGGCATTCATAACACTGCCATTGCCCTGACGATTGCGATATCGGTCTTAAATAATGTCACGATGGCTATTCCTGCAGGCATTTATACAATTTTCATGTACAGTTTCGCCACCATTTTCGGTGTGCTGATTAGCCGCCAACAAGTGGTGTATAGCAATAAAAGTCGTTTATCAGATTTGTAATTTATTTGGCTGATTCTGCTATAAGGCTGTATGCTTTTCCAAAGAAAATCAGAAGTATTAAAACAATTTTCGACAAGGAGCATACAGATGGATTCTGGCCTTATAACGATATTACTGCCACTAGCACTTGCAATCATCATGATGGGGCTTGGTCTTGAACTAACGCCTCGGGACTTTAGCCGTGTCACTCGCCACCCCAAAGCCGTATTTATAGCATTGTTCTGCCAACTGGTTATTCTGGTTGGCATTGCCTTTTTGCTTTGCAAGCTATTCACTTTATCACCATTACTCTCGGTCGGGTTAATGCTCTTGGCGGCTTCGCCCGGGGGTGCAACGGCCAACCTGTTTAGCTACCTGTTTAAAGGTGACTTAGCCCTCAATATCACTTTGACTGCAATCAATTCAGTCATCGCAGCGATTACCTTACCTTTAATTATTAATTTTTCGATCATGCATTTTATGCAGGATAGCCAGCAAATCGGTTTGCAATTCGGCAAGATTTTGCAAGTCTTCGCGATCATCCTGATTCCGGTTGGGATCGGCATGTTGATTCGGCGCTATGCTCCAGGCGTGACAGCAAAATTGAATCGGCCGCTGCGGATTTTTTCCATTGGCTTTTTGGTGCTGATTATTCTTGCCACACTTATTAAAGAACGCACAAATATCGGTGAATATCTAACCCAGGTGGGTCTGGCCACTGCATTGTTCTGCATACTAAGTCTGAGTATTGGTTATCTGATTCCGCGACTACTGAATATTAATAGCGCTCAAGCCCGTGCCAGCGCATTTGAGATTGGCATTCATAACAGTACCCTCGCCATGACTATTGCCCTGACCGTGATTGGCAGTGCTGCTGTGGCAATGCCGGCTGCGGTTTATTCTATTTTTATGTATATTTTTGCTGCAATTTTTGGCAGCTTGTTGAATCGGCTTGCACCACTCCCGGCGCAAACACCCCTAACAAATCTGGATTAGACAACATCTGAAGATATTTAAAGGATGCCTCAGGCATCCTTTTTATTTTGGGAATGGATCAAGAAGATAGCAGCGTTGAGTCTGAACTTCCGTTACAATAGCTTTTTGAAAAATGTATAAAGGTTATTTCTGTGAAGTGGTTACAAATTCATATTACGGTTGAACAGGCTCAGGTTGATTTTACTGAGACATTACTCAGCTCGCTAGGCGCAGTGAGTGTGACTCTGGATGATGCTGAAAACCAGGATTTGCTGGAACCACTTCCAGGTGAAACACCACTCTGGAATAAAGTGATTGTGACCGGTATTTATGCGCAGGAAGAAGGCGAAGAAATCGATGTTGCCGCACTAGAAACCTTTATTCGTGCACAAATGCCAGATGCTCCGATCCGTCATGAACTGATTGAAGATCAGGCTTGGGAACGCACCTGGATGGATGCCTATGAGCCAATTCAGATTGCTGATAAATACTGGATCGTACCGGAGTGGATGGAAGCACCTGATGCCGATGCGGTAAATATCAAGCTTGATCCAGGTCTGGCTTTCGGAACAGGCAACCACGCTTCAACTTTCCTGTGCTTACAATGGCTGGGCAAGATTGATGTGAAAGATAAAATTGTTATCGATTATGGCTGTGGTTCAGGCATTCTCGCGGTAGCTGCACTCTTATTAGGTGCGAAAAAAGCATATGCCACTGATATCGATCCACAAGCTGTACTGGCGACTCAGCAAAATGCTGAACTGAATGGCGTACTGGACAAACTCTATGTCGGATTGCCAGAAGAATTTAGAGATGAGCTCGGTAATACCACAGCTGACGTATTTGTTGCCAATATTCTGGCAGCACCACTGATGATGCTGGCTCCTGAGTTCGCAACTTTAATTAAATCTGAGGGACAGTTCGCACTTGCTGGAGTTATCGAAGAGCAAGTTGCTGATGTTACTAGCATTTACTCAAATTATTTTGATATATTAGAGGTAGAAAAACGAGATGAGCACTGGTGCCGTATCTCGGGTAAACGCCATAAGAACGAATGAGCCTATAAATAATCCATGAGTGACAAAAGAACCCATTGCCCTACCTGTTCCACCACCTATAAGGTCACAGTTGCTCAACTCACCGTTGCGCAGGGTATGGTTTGCTGTCCCAAATGTACCACCTCATTTAATGCCTTATCGCATTTGGTGACCGAAACCCGGAATTCGGTCACCGTCTCAATGTCTCAGGCTCAGTCGAACTCCAGCGAATTCAGCAAAACTGATGCTCAAAATAACTCAGGTGTTTATCACACGGATCAGCAGCATCGTCATAGCCTGCTACAGATTTTTGACCAAAAAGTTGAACATTCCAATATTGATCTGGAAACCTATTTAAATAATCTGAATTATTTCAGTACCGAACCGATTTCAGTCCTACCGAGCATGAACTGGGAAGATCAGGCAGAAAAGCAGGCTAAGCGCGGGCCAATGTACTATATAGGCTGGAGTTTACTCAATCTGTCGCTGTTTAGCCTGCTGCTGTTTCAATTTTTTTGGTTCAATCCGCAATACATCAAAAACAGTCACGTCATGAGTCTGGCCTTTAACAGTGCCTGTGAAGTGTTTAATTGTTCCAATCTGGAAAAATACTACACACTAATTCAGGCCAATAAAGTCAAAATCAAGGCAACCGGTAATAATGAAGCTGAGTTTAGCGGTGAGCTGATCAACTTTCATGACCGTAGCCTAGCCTTACCGATTTTAAGAATCAATCTGAAACATCGCGGTGAAGTGATTGCAACTTATAACCTGTCCTCCGAAGAGTACCTGATTGAAAGTCTGGTCAATATTCAGCGTATCCCAAAAAACAGCCCGTTTAAATTCAAATTTAAGCTTCCAGTCGATCGTAAAAGCTTTGATCGCTATACTTTGGAAATAATTCGCCCCTAATCTGCTGAGAAAGCATTAAAAAATTAAAAAAAGTTAAAAAAAATGCAGTTTTCTTGCTCACTTTTGCTTAGACAATGGTATGATACGCGCCACGAAAGCTATGTGCTGCAACTCCTCGCGACTTTTTCACAACAAATACAGTCTTGCCTAATGCGCTATAAAATTTATTGCGTATCGTGCAGATTTTTTTGTTTTGATTTTGGTCAGTAACAAAACTTTAACTATTGTTACGCTTATTTTTCGACCAAATCGCAGAGATGTGTCAAGCTACAGGCTCAATGTAATGACTAAGTTTTAGAACTTCCGTTTTAGGATCTAAAATGGAGTTCATTTCAATTTCTAGACCACTTTTATATATCACTTTACCCAAGTGATATTTGTTTTTCGGATTAATTCGCATGAATAGCAAATCTCCTATTTTTACTGCACAATCTGATGTTGCTTTACGTATCCACGTAGATCGCGCAGTTCGCCACTATTTTGCACAACTGCAGGGCGAGCAACCATCTCAGGTATACGACATGGTGCTAGCAGAAATGGAGAAACCTCTTCTATCTGTAGTTCTAGAATATACACGTGGTAACCAAACACGTGCTGCCGAGATTCTCGGACTCAACCGTGGTACTTTACGTAAAAAGTTAAAAGCTCACGGTTTAATGAGTGAATAAATGATAAAATGCTTGCGGCTTCCGCAGGCATTTTTTTTAACCTGTAAATTGCTGATTTTGTTTTATTCTGTTCCTTGAAAACTGTGACGAAGATCATGACTATTAAACGCGCTTTAATCTCTGTGTCTGACAAGACTGGTATTGTTGAATTTGCACAAGAACTTGCTGCTCTAGGGGTAGAAATTTTATCTACAGGTGGTACCTACAAATTGTTGAAAGACAATAATGTGGCTGTAGTTGAAGTTTCGGAGCATACAGGTTTTCCAGAGATGATGGACGGCCGTGTAAAAACACTACATCCAAAAATTCATGGGGGTATCCTGGCTCGTCGTGGTCTAGACGAAGCTGTGATGGCTGAACACAACATTGATGCTATTGATTTAGTCGTTGTAAACCTTTATCCATTTGCTGCAACGGTAGCCAAACCAAACTGTTCACTTGCTGATGCTATCGAAAACATCGACATCGGTGGTCCTACCATGGTTCGTGCTGCAGCAAAAAACCATGCATCTGTAGGTATCATCGTAAATGCTTCTGACTATGCAACTGTCGTTGCCGAGCTTAAAGCTGAGGGTGCTTTATCTCATGCAACTCGTTTTGACCTAGCAGTAAAAGCATTTGAACATACTGCTCAATATGACGGCATGATCGCATCTTACTTAGGCGCTCGCGTAGGTAAAGAAGAAGGTCAGGCAGACAAATTTGCACGTACTTTCAATACTCAATTGAACAAAGTTCAAGACCTTCGTTACGGTGAGAACCCGCATCAAGCTGCTGCATTCTATGTAGAAGACACAGCGACTGAAGCTTCTGTTTCAACAGCGAAACAGCTTCAAGGTAAAGAACTCTCTTATAACAACATCGCAGATACTGATGCAGCACTTGAATGTGTGAAATCATTTGCGAAGCCTGCTTGTGTGATCGTTAAACACGCTAACCCATGTGGCGTTGCAGTATCTTTAGACGGTATTCAAGCAGCTTATGATCTTGCGTATGCAACAGATCCTGAATCTGCTTTCGGTGGCATCATTGCATTCAACCGTGAATTAGACGTTGCAACTGCACAAGCGATTGTAGATCGTCAATTCGTTGAAGTGATCATTGCACCGAGCGTTGCTGAAGGCGTTCTTGAAGTAACAGGCGCGAAGAAAAACGTACGCGTACTTGTATGTGGCGAACTTCCAGCAATCGATGCGCGTCAATCGCAACTTGACTACAAACGCGTAAACGGTGGTTTGTTAGTTCAAGATCAAGACTTGGGCATGATCACTAAAGATGATCTTAAAGTAGTCACCAAACGTGCGCCGACTGAACAAGAAATCGATGACATGATCTTCGCTTGGAAAGTAGCGAAATACGTAAAATCTAACGCGATTGTGTATGCTAAAAACCGTCAAACCATTGGTGTCGGCGCTGGCCAAATGAGCCGTGTAAACTCAGCTCGTATTGCTGCAATCAAAGCTGAACATGCTGGCTTAGTAGTTGAAGGTGCGGTAATGGCATCTGACGCATTCTTCCCATTCCGTGATGGTATTGATAACGCTGCGAAAGCGGGTATCAAATGCATTATCCAACCGGGTGGTTCTATGCGTGATGAAGAAACGATTGCTGCGGCTGACGAAGCTGGTATTGCAATGGTGTTCACTGGTATGCGTCACTTCCGTCACTAATTAATTTTAAATCCTCCCTAGCCCTCCTTAATAAAGGAGGGTTTTCTATATCATAGTAGAGCGAAGGGAGTCCCCCTTTTATCAAAGGGGGATTTAGGGGGATTCTATTTCAGAAGGATTTTTTTTAATGAATATTTTAGTTTTGGGTAATGGTGGTCGTGAACATGCACTTGCATGGAAAATCGCGCAAGATGATAAAGTCGCAAAAGTATTTGTAGCACCGGGTAATGCAGGTACTGCAACAGAAAATAAATGCGAAAATGTTGCCTTAAATATTTTAGACAATGCTGCGATTATCGACTTTGCAAAAAGCAATGCGGTTGATTTAGTGGTTGTTGGTCCTGAAGCACCACTTGTAAATGGTGTTGTAGATGCATGCCGTGAAGCTGGCGTTAAAATTTGGGGTCCAACTCAATTTGCTGCGCAGCTTGAAGGCTCTAAAGCATTCGCTAAACACTTCCTTAAACGCCATAACATTCCAACGGCTTTCTATGACGTATTTACTGAAGTAGATGCTGCGAAAGCATTTGTTGAGAAAAATGGTGCGCCAATCGTGATCAAGGCTGATGGTCTTGCTGCAGGTAAAGGCGTAATCGTTGCCATGACCAATCAAGAAGCATTTGCAGCAATTGATGACATGCTTGCAGGTAACAAGTTTGGCGATGCAGGTTCTCGCGTTGTGATCGAAGAATTCCTTGCGGGTGAAGAAGCATCTTTCATTTGTATGATTGATGGCGACAACATCTTGCCAATGGCAACATCGCAAGACCATAAGCGTATTTTTGAAGGCGACCAAGGTCCGAACACCGGCGGTATGGGTGCTTACTCTCCTGCACCTGTTGTGACTGCTGATGTGTTTGAAAAAACCATGAATGAAGTGATGCGTCCTACCGTTGAAGGTATGAAAAAAGACGGTCACGTTTACACTGGTTTCTTATACGCTGGCTTGATGATTGACGACAAAGGTCAACCAAAAGTAATCGAGTTTAACTGTCGTTTTGGTGACCCTGAAACTCAACCGATCATGATGCGTTTAAAATCATCTTTGGTGGATCTCGTTGAAGCTGGTATTGCAGGTAACTTACCTGCTGAAGCTGAATGGGATGAGCGCAAGACTGTTGGTATCGTTTTAGCATCAAAAGGCTACCCAGAAACTTCAAGCAATGGTGATGTGATTTCAGGCTTAGACACTGAAATGACTGATGCGAAAGTGTTCCATGCAGGTACTAAAGCCAATGAAAATGGCGATATCGTCACTGCTGGTGGTCGTGTACTTTGCGTGACTGCACTGGGTAATACCATTGGTGAAGCACAAGCAAAAGCTTTAGAACTTTGCCAAAAAGTAACGTTCAACGGCGTTCAATATCGTAAAGACATTGGTTACCGTGCGATTGCGCGTGAAAATGCTTAATTTTATTTAAGTATAAAAAACCCCGATTCTTTCGGGGTTTTTTTATTTGCTTATACAATCCACAGAACTATTCATACGCCTATAAATAATTTACTCTTTTGCACATCACTAAAATAAGAAGTTGAATATATGTATATTTGGAAATATTGCTGGGAATGTAAGCACGATACTCCACAAAATAGATTGAATTTAACAATCCATCCAAGAGTTATCGAAGGTTTTTCAAAAAATATAACGACTGATCAAGCAACCTCACTATGGACTTACAGCATTGATGCCTACCAGTTCACCCAATGTCAAAAATGTAATGCGCCATCATTACATTTAGACTCATTTCATGTAAAAGATATTGATGAGAACACTAGCCAAAAATGGGCTTCAATAAAATCTGATTTAGAGAACTTAGGGAAATGCGAATCTTATTAGATATCAAGTACGAGTTTTCCCAGATTCAACAAATCATTATTGCATGAAAAAAAATGGTCTTTCGATCTACCTAAAGATGATCTGTTGCTCTTCTTTGAAGTCATTTCAGCCTACGAAAAAGGATTATTTATTTTAGCTCTTTCAGGAATTCGAACTCTAATAGATAGATACTTAGTAAAAAAAGTAGGCGATATAGGAGGATTTGAAAGAAAGCTCAAAAAAATGTTAGAGGACAAACATATTAGTAAGACACAATATGAAATATTAAATACGATTATTGAGAGTGGAAATGCTTCTAACCATAGAGGCTTTAGACCTGAAGAGGAAATGGTAAAAACATTTTTAGACGTAGTCGAGGATATAATTGATCCTAGACAGTATCGTGGACAATCGATCCCTCTAAATTCTTGAAATATTTCTGTTCAAAGGCTTCTGGACTTAACCAGCCGTTTGCAGAATGCCTTCTGACCCGATTGTAATAAATCTCAATATAATCAAACAAGACCGCATTCGCCTCTTTTCGAGTCGAAAACACACTGCCATGTACCACATGACCTTTTAATGTATGAAAGAAGCTTTCAGTCACTGCATTATCCCAACAGTTTCCACGTCTAGACATACTCTGAGTACAATCATTTTTCAGTAACAGCGCTCTAAAATCACGACTACAGTACTGTGAGCCTTGGTCCGAATGAACCATAACACCAGTTGGATAACCCTGACGAGCCATTGCATAGTTAAACGTATCACACACCAACTGGCGGTCTATTCGATGGCTGGTTTGCCACCCCACGATACGACGGCTAAATAAATCTAGCATCACACATAAATACAACCAACCTTCTTTAGTGCGGATATAGGTAATGTCTGTTGTCCAGACTTTATTAGGCTGAGTAACTGTAAATTGGCGATCCAACAAGTTGGGTGCTGTAGGCAAACGATGGGTTGAATCAGTCGTATGCTTGTATTTACGCGCAA